>NZ_JBEYFS010000005.1:6245-112146 GCF_040634475.1 Streptomyces sp. NPDC007095 | reverse complement strand
TCCTCGTACTGGACGTACTTGGGCTTTCGGCCGGTGCGGCGAGAGTGCGTGCCGGGCGTCGCGACGGGGCGAACGTTGCCTGTTGCGGCACTAGCCATCGCGGGTCAGTGCAGTTCGGCGCACGGCATCGCTGGGTGCTGGGTGCTGGGTGCTGGGTGCAGGGCGTAGATCGCCCTGCACCTACCGGCGTTCCGTTCACACCCCCGCTACCCGGACACCCCCGCCCCCCGCCGCAACCGTCGCCGACGTATGCCATGGGTCAGGAACGCCACCGCGCCCGCCAGGCATAGCCCACCCGTGACGACGGGGATGATCGCGAACCACGGTGTGTCCCACCAACCGCCCGCGTCGCCCGCGTAGGTGACGCCCGCGGCGGTGAGGAAAAGGCCGGCGACCAGCTTTCCGGGCTGGAACTCATGACGTGGCACGGATCACCTCCGCCTGTCCCACGCCGACCTGGAGGTTCAGGTCGAGCGTGCCGCCGTCCTTGCCGCCGGTCGGGGCCGGCAGGGTCACCTGCTTGTGCTTGCCTGGTTCCACGTCCACGTCCTTCTTGCCGTCGCCCGGCAACTGGATGTCCCCGACGCCCACGTCGATGTTCAGCTTCACGGTCGCGTCCTTGGGGACGATCACCTTCAGCCGGCCCGCGCCCACCTCCGCGGTCGTCGTCACCGTCTGGCCCTTGGCGAGGCCGAGATGGGTGAGATCGAGAGTGCCCACACCCGTGCCGAGGTCGAAACTCTCCGGCACGGCGGCAGCGGACCTGGGAGTCCACTCGACCCGCATCCAGTGGGTGCTGATGTCCTTCGGCATGGCCACGGAGCCCGCCAGCAGCGCCGCCGTGATCACTGCGAGGAAGATCGACCCGGCGCCCGTACGCCCCACGAACGCGCTGAGCGCGATGCCCAGGCCGAACACGACGAGCGCGCAGGACAGACCGGTCTGCAGGCTGGTGGCGAGCGGATGGCCGTTCCACGTCAGGCCCGTGCCGAGGCCGCCTGCGACCAGCGCGAGCAGAAAGACCCAGCCGCCGATCCAGCGCGGGCCGCGCGGCTGCGGCTCACGGGCCGCGCGGAGGTCCCGTATGTCCGGGCGGGGCATGCCGCGGGCGATGTTGAGCGCCGCCGCGACATCCCGGTCCCGGGCGTCCGGCGGGCCCCACAGATAGCCGGTGCCGCCCACGTGCGAGCCGTCCTTGACGATCGGGTCGCGCCACCAGGAGGGGTAGGAGACGGGGACGGGCGGGGCCTGCGCCTCCGGCGGTGCGTCCGCCACCGCCTGGGCGGCAATGGGGCCTCCCCTGCTCGAGCGCAGCCGAGAGCTTGGGGAAGGGTCGGGGTCGGGGGCGCCGCGCTGCTGCGACCAGTACCCCGCACCCGCGAGAAGCAGGGAGAGGACGACGGCGAAGGTCAGCACGCTGCCGTTGTTCAGCATCGACAGGAACACCCCGCAGCCGACCAGCGCGAAGAGCACGGCCGCCAGCGCGTGGCCTTCGACGCGGCCGGTGAGGAGCTTGCGGACCTCGTTCTCCTCCTCGTCGTCGTAGGGAACGAACAGCCAGACGAAGCCGTAGAAGATGAGACCGATGCCGCCCGTGGCAGAGAGCACGGCGAGCACGATCCGGAAGATCACCGGGTCCATGTCGCACTGCCGCCCCAGCCCGGCGCACACGCCGCCCAGCATCTTCTGCCGACGGTCGCGCCGGAACCTGCGCGGGCCCTCGGGCGCGGGCGGCTCCCCGTGCGCGCGCGGTTCCTCACCTGTCGCGCCTGGTGCTCCCGCACCCTCCGCGGTTCCCTCGGCGCCCGTGGCGGTGCCCGTGGCGGTGCCCGCGGAGGGCGGCACGGCGTCCCGCGGCCCGGCGCCCGATGGTGGGGCGCCCGGGCCGGGGCCGGGATCCGGCTCCGCCGCCGCGTGCTGCTGATCTGTCATGTGTCCATGGTGACGGGCGGGAAGGCCCGGCGGCAGTCGGGACGACCCTGGCCGAACCCTGATATCGGCCCTGACGGGGGCGGAGGGAACCGTTCGAGCACCGGTCTCTCGAAGATCAGGGGAGTCTCGGGGGTCGACCCTGATGCTCCTGCCCTCCGGCCGTGTGAACATCGATGGCATGCCGGAAGCCGCAGCAGTGCCCCTCGACGACCCGCGGCCCCCGCGCAAGCTCTACCGCAGCAGCGACGGACGCTGGCTCGGGGGCGTGGCGCGAGGGCTCGCCGGGCACCTCGGGCTGCCCGTGATCTGGGTGCGGCTGGTGTTCGTCGGCCTGTTCATGGCGGACGGTCTCGGGGCACTGCTCTACGCCGCGTTCTGGTTCTTCGTGCCGCTCGGCGTCGGCGGCGTCGACTCCGGGCGCACCCCGGCCTTCACCACCGAGACCGCCCCCGACGGCCGCCGCAGACTCGTGGCCCGCAAGCCGGACCGGGGCCAGATGGTCGCCCTGCTTCTCATGGTCGTCGTGGCCATGGTCTTCGTCGGCAATGTGAATCTCGGCGGCGGGGCAAGGGCCTATCTCTGGCCGACCGTTCTCGTCGGCGCGGGCGTCGCCCTGGTCTGGCGCCAGGCGGACAACGCGCGGCGGGCCCGCTGGGTCGAGGTCGGCCGTCGTCGTCGTACGCTCACGCTGCTGCGCTCCGCGGCCGGTGTCCTGCTCGTCACCGCGGGCGTCTCCGGAATATTCGTGCTCCAGGGCTCGGCGGCCCACCTCGGTTCCGTCCTTCAGGCGGCACTCGCGGTCCTGGTCGGCACAGCGCTCCTCGCCGGCCCCTACCTCGTGCGCATGACCCAGGACCTCTCCGAGGAGCGCCTGATGCGCATCCGCGCCCAGGAGCGGGCCGAGGTCGCCGCCCACGTCCACGACTCGGTGCTGCACACCCTGACGTTGATCCAGCGCAACGCGGAGAACGCGAACGAGGTGCGACGGCTCGCCCGCGCCCAGGAGCGCGACCTGCGTGCCTGGCTCTACAAACCGGAGGGCACCGGCAAGGACGAGGCGGACGAGCCCGCGACCCTGGCCGAGGCGGTCCGCCGCAACGCGGCCGAGGTCGAGGACAAGCACGGCGTCCCCATCGAGGTCGTCGTCGTGGGCGACTGCCCGCTCGACGAGGGCCTGACCGCACAGATGCAGGCCGCGCGGGAAGCGATGGTGAACGCCGCCAAGTACGGTGGCGAGGGCGGCGCCGTACAGGTCTACGCCGAAGTCGAGGGCAGGACGGTCTTCGTGTCCGTCCGCGACCGCGGTCCCGGCTTCGACCTCGACGGGATACCCGCCGACCGCATGGGCGTCAGAGAATCGATCATCGGCCGCATGGAGCGCAACGGCGGCACGGCGCGACTGCGCGCGGTGCCGGACGGCGGCACGGAGGTCGAGCTGGAGATGGAAAGGGCGGAGAAGACGTCATGAGCGACGTGAACGGACCGACCGGGCAGGCCCCGGCATCGAACGGGCCGGAGGATGCCGCCGTGGGTACGGCCGGGACCGGGGCTGAGGCCGCGACCGAGTCGACCACCGGGCCGGACGCCGAGTCCTTCGCCGGTGTGGGCGCGCCCACGGGTTCGACCGCCGTCGGCGCCAACGCGAGCGCTGCCGCGGGCGGCCGTCGTGTGCGGGTCGTGCTCGTCGACGACCACCGCATGTTCCGTACGGGAGTGCAGGCCGAGATCGGAGAGACCGAGCGGACCGGCGTCGAGGTGGTCGGTGAGGCCGCGGACGTCGACCAGGCGGTCACGGTCATCACGGCCACCCGGCCCGAGGTCGTCCTGCTGGACGTCCATCTGCCGGGCGGCGGTGGTGTCGAAGTGCTGCGCCGCTGCGCCCCGTTGATGGCCGACGCCCGGCAGCCGGTCCGATTCCTCGCGCTCTCCGTGTCGGACGCCGCGGAGGACGTCATCGGCGTGATCCGCGGCGGCGCCCGTGGGTACGTCACCAAGACCATCACCGGCACGGACCTGGTGGACTCCATCTTCCGTGTCCAGGACGGCGACGCGGTCTTCTCGCCCCGCCTGGCCGGATTCGTCCTGGACGCGTTCGCCTCCACCGACGCCCCGCCCGTCGACGAGGACCTCGACCGTCTCACCCAGCGCGAGCGCGAGGTCCTGCGTCTCATCGCCCGCGGTTACGCCTACAAGGAGATCGCCAAGCAGCTGTTCATCTCGGTGAAGACGGTCGAGTCGCACGTCTCGGCGGTCCTCAGGAAGCTCCAGCTGTCCAACCGCCACGAGCTGACCCGATGGGCCACGGCGCGTCGGCTGGTCTAGCCGATCGCGTCGAGAGGGTTCAGGGCCACGTCCGCTGAGCCCGCCGGAGGTGCCCGGTGCCTACCGGTGTTTCGCGTCGGGCGCCGGTCCCAGTATCCGTAGCGCCCAGCGGTAGTGGCGTACGGCCTTCACGATGCCGATGAGGCCGGTCAGCCACAGGATCAGGCCGATGCCCATGCCCTGGACGACATCGCTGTACAGGGGGTGGCCGGGCTCGGCCCGCGCGGCCGCCGCGAAGGACGTCCAGGCACCGATCGCGCAGACGCCGAGTGAGGAGAGCAGCCAGAAGAGGCTGAGGCCGGGGGAGCGGAGCCGGGAGTCGGTCGCGGGGTGCCGGTCCAGCTCGGACCAGGCGTCGAGCAGTCGGTGTATGTGGTGGTCCCGGCGGACGGAGAGGGCGACGGCGACGACGGTCGGGGCGAGCGCGGCCAGGCCCAGCAGGGCGAAGAGCGGGCCCAGGACGAAACCGGTGGGGTCGCGCTGCTCGAGTTGTCGCAGCGGCAGCACCAGCAGCGCCCAGCCGACGATCGCCGCGAGCGCCAGCAGCCAGAGCAGCAGCACCCGGTGCACCCCCAGGCTCCGCCGACGCAGCTCCTCCAGCGCCCGCCCCCGGTCGGCCAGCAGCGCGGCCCGGTCCGGCCAGGTCCTGATGTGCGCGGGCGGCGGCGGAGGCGGCAGCAGAGAGCCGGGCATCAGAACCTCTCGGACGATGGAGCGTCGACGGAACGACGGCGGGACGACGGAGCGATGACGACGGAAACAGAGTCCGCGCCGACGCTACCGTGATCCACTTCTCCGTCCGCACCACACCGCGGTCGCCCCCGCGTCTTTCACGCCACTCGGGTGGCTCCCGCGAACGGCATCTCGTCGACCGGCGCCAGCCGCACGGGCGCCGACGGGTTCGGGGCGTGGATCATCTGGCCGTTTCCCACGTAGATGCCCACATGGCTGATTCCCGAGTAGAAGAACACCAGGTCACCAGGGAGGAGCTCGGACCGCGAGACCCGGCGTCCGGCGTCGATCTGCGCGTACGTGGTGCGTGGAAGCGAGATGCCAGCGGCGCGGTACGCGGCCTGGGCCAGGCCCGAGCAGTCGAAGGCGTCGGGCCCGGTGGCGCCCCAGACGTAGGGGCTGCCGAGCTTCCCGTAGGCGTACGCGACGGCCTCCGCCGCACGGGAGTTGGGCGCCGCGACGGAGCCGGGCGACGACACCGGGCCGAGGTCCCGCGCGGCGGAGCGCGAGGCGCGCTGCCCGGCGCTTCCCGTGCCCCCGGCCGATCCCAGGTCTCCGAGCTGCGCGCGCTGCTCGTCGGTGAGCCGCGACAGCAGTTGCCGCGCCGTGTCCAGCTTCCCGGTGATCGTCTTCTTGGCCCGCTTCAGCTCCGCCTGACGCGACTTGAGCGAGGCCAGCTCGACATGCGCGGCCCCGCGCAGCTGCTCGATCTCCCGCAGCTGCTTGCGCACCCGGGCCACGGCCTCCGCCTGTCGGCTGCCGGCCCGCTCGGCGAACGCGGCCCCTTCCAGGTACTGGTCGGGGTTGTCGGAGAGCGCGAGTTGCAGCGCGGGGTCCAGGCCTCCGCTGCGGTACTGCGCGGCGGCGATCGAACCCAGCGCGTCCCGAGCCGTGTTGAGCCGGTCCTCCTTGCGCGCCGCCTCGTCACGCAGCGCGTTCAGCCGCTGCTCGGCCTTGTCCGCCTTGTCCTTCGCGCCGTCGTACTTCTGGGTGGCGACCTCCGCCTCCTCGTACAACTTGTCCACCTTGGCCTTCACCTGTGCCGGCGACAACTGCGGGTCCGCGTGCCCCGTCCCGTCGAAGCCCGTCGCCGTGGCCGCTCCCGCGAGGGCGATGGTCGCGGCTGTGCGGGCCGTGTTTCCACCGAGCGAGCGCTGTCTGGGCTTTCGGTGCGCTGCCACGAGGGCCCACATCCTTCCCGGGGACTTGCGTACGACCGCCGGGGACGAGCGCGGTCAGGGGGGACACGTCCGGCGGCGGCCCCACACAGGGGGAGCGGGCCGCCGCCGGACCTTTCTCGGCGGTGGTGTCCGGCTGCCGCCCCTGGCCCGGGCGGCGGTGGGGAGCCGGCCACCTGGTGGAGGACGCTAAACCTGAGAGTGATGTCCCGGTGACGTCATGTACGGAAGTGACGCCACTGGATCGCGGGGTGACCGCATGTGACCGTGATCCCGGCCCGGCGCCGTCGACTTCACGCGGTGTGATGACCGATGGGGCGGTTCCGGGACAGTCGGTGGTTCCCAGGTGGTAGTGGTCTACAGGAGGTGGGCCGGTGACAAGGGGGGTGGGGGCCGCCGATTAGGCTCCGGCTCCATGGACGTACTCATCCATCTCTTCGTCGGCCTGCACATCATCGGCATCGCCTCGCTCCTCGGCGGTTTCCTCACCCAGATGAAGGCGATGGGCCAGGGCACCGCCCGGTTCGTCCCCGCCATGCTGCACGGCGCGCTGACCATGCTGGTCACGGGCGTCGCTCTCGTCGGCCTCAACCAGGCCGACGACCACTCGGTCAACACCATCAAGATCGGCGTGAAGCTCGCCCTGCTGATCGTGATCCTCGGGCTCGTCTATGTGAAGCGGGACGACGAGAAGGTGGACAAGGGCCTGTTCGGGCTCGTAGGGCTGCTCACGACCGCGAACATCTTCATCGCGGTGCTCTGGACCTGACGGTCCCCCGAAGGCCCCCACGGACGGCTACGGCGCTTCCGGACGCCCGACGACCACGGCGCGTGCGGACGCCCGACGACCACGGCGCGTGCGGACGCCCGACGACCACGGCGCGTGCGGACGCCCGACGACCACGGCGCGTGCGGACGCCCGACGGCTACGGTTCCTGAGGACGCCTGACGGCTACGGTTCCTGAGGACGTCCGACGGCTACGGTTCCTGAGGACGCCTGACGGCTACGGTTCCTGAGGACGCCTGACGGCTACGGTTCCTGAGGACGCCTGACGGCTACGGTTCCTGAGGACGCCTGACGGCTACGGTTCCTGAGGACGCCTGACGGCTACGGTTCCTGAGGACGCCTGACCGCTACGACCACCACCGCCAGCCACGCCGCGACCGAGATCCACAGCAGTACCTGCCCGAGCCCCCTGAGCCAGCCGACGCCGATGGCGGCCGCGACCGACAGCGCCGCGACCGCCGTCATCCCCAGCGGGAACACGGTCGCCCAGCGCAGCACGTCGTAGCGCGGGCGGGGCCACAGGGCCTCCGCCACGGCCAGCACGCAGTACGAGCCGAGGACGAGCACGAGCAGCGCCTCGGTCACCCAGCGCAGCACGCCGTTGTCGTCGTCGTTCCACAGGTAGATGTTCGCCTGGTACGCGAGGATCAGCTTCGACCCCGCCAGCGCCGAGATGGCGAGCGCGCCGCCCGCGACCCACTGGTCCCCGGCGCCCGTGGCGACCTCGCGGTAGTCGAAGTAGAACAGCGCCGGCGCGTAGAGCAGGAGCCCCAGCCAGAACAGCACCAGCGCGGTGTGCGCGAGCCAGTCCGTGTGCGTCGCGGGGGCGAGCGTCGCGCCGAGCACCGCGAGCCCCTGCGTGGCCACACAGCCGAGGAACACCGCTCCGGGCATACGGGGCCGCCATTGCCGTACGACCAGGAAGAGCAGCCCGGGCCAGAGCACCGCCGACAGGGCGAGCAGGGCCTCGGCCGGCACCTCCCACCCCAGCATGACCAGCCGCGTGCCGAGCACGGCGGTCGCCGCGACCGCGGTGAGCGCGCCCGGCGTAGCGGCCTCCGCCAGCCACCGCTCCCGCTCCCGCAGCAGCCGTACGACGAAGGCCGCGGCGAGCCCGAGCCAGCCGACGGCCGCCAGGGCCAGCACGATCCGGGACAGGATCTCGTAGCCGGTCTGCTCCAGCCCGATCGAGATGATGCCGGTGGCCAGGATCGCGGCTCCGGCGCCCGGCGGACTCTGCGCCCACCAGGTGCGCAGGTCGGTCCACCGGGCGCCGGGCGGGGAGATGGCTGACATGGGCCCGATGCTAAGGACCTTCGAGCGGGTTGGCGGCGGGCCACGCGCGCGTGGAGTCCGATGAGCCCCACGCGCGTGTGCCGGGCGCCGGGGCGTCAGGCCGGACGCACCACGCTGTGGATGATCGACTCACCGCCGTAGAAGATCGACTCCTCGCGGACGTACGCGCCCGGCTTGGGGGCGTGGATCATCATGCCGTTGCCGATGTAGAGGCCGACGTGGCTGATGTCGTCGTAGAAGAAGACGAGGTCACCGGGCTTGATGTCGGCGAGCGAGACGGTCGTGCCCGCGTTCACCTGGTCGTAGGTGGTGCGCGGGAGGGTGACGCCGGCGGCCTTCCAGGCGGCCTGGGTGAGGCCGGAACAGTCGTAGGAGCCGGGCCCGGTCGCGCCCCAGACGTACGGCTTGCCGATCTGGGTGCGGGCGAAGGCGAGGGCCTTGTCGGCCTTGGCGGTGTACGAGGAGTCGGTTGCCGAACTCCCGGAGGTGCCGGCGGAGCCAGTGGTCGCGGAGGTGCCGGAACCCGTCTGCTGCTGGGCGGCCGCCTCCTGGGCCTTCTTCTCCGCCGCGGCCTGCTGCTGGGCCAGCTCCGCCGCCTTGCGGTCGGCCGCTTCCTGCTTCTTCTTCTCGATCGCCGCGAGCCGCGCCTTCTCCTCGGCGGTCAGCTTCGAGAGCAGGTCACGCGCCTCGGCGAGCTTGCGCTGCACGTCGGCCTTGGACGTCCTCAGCGCGCTCTGCGTCGTGGTGAGCGTCTGCAGGCTCTGGGAGGCCTCCGCGCGCTTCTTGGTGGTGGCGGCCTGCTCGGTGATGTAGTCGTCGACGGCCACCTTCTGGCGGCTGGTCAGCCGGTCCATCAACTGGGTCTGGTCGAAGTAGTCCTGCGGATTGTCGGCCAGCAGGAGGGTCGCGGTGTCGGGGGCGGAGGCCCCGGTGCGGTACTGCGCCGCGGCGAACGAACCCAGCTCCTCGCGCGCGGTGTTGAGCTTCTCGGTGCGCTGGGCCACATCGTCGAGGAGGGAGTCGACGCGCTTGCGCTGCTGCGCGGTCTTCTCCCTGGTCGCGTTGTACTTCTCGGTCGCCGCCTCGGCCTGGTGGTAGAGGTCGTCGACCTTCTTCTCGACCTCTTCTACGCTCGGCTTGGCATCGGCCGAGGGCGCGGCGTTCGCCGTCTGGGAGAGCAGGGCCACGGAGGTGAGGGCCGCCGTGGCGAGGGCGGGGGTCCGTATACCCGCTATGCGCGTACCCGTAGGACTCCACTTGCGGTGCGACGCCAAGGTGGCGACTCCTTCCGTCATCCGCCTACCGAGTTAGCTGTCGGGTTCGGGCGGGTGATTCCGGAAGGTTTGCCCTACGGTCCTTGTCCCAGCGGACGGTTGGACCGATTCACCCCAAGGTCGGTTGGGTCCCCGGCTCCGGCTGCCACGTGGGCGCACCGGACTCGGCGGAGGCCGCACGGCCCGGCGGTGTTCGCCGGTTGGGTCGAGCGGCCTGCCCGGCACGCTAGCCAACTCATAAGTGTTCTGTGAAGTTTGATGTGCGATATGCCCGATACATTTTCGTGACCTTGATCCTGGGGGCCCTTGATCGGGACTGACTGTGACTGACCGTAATGAAACGATCCTGAACGGTGACGGCGTCCGCGGCGGAAAGAGCGGCGGAAAGGGATCAGGCGCGGTCGCGGAAAGAGATCATGCGCGGTCGCGGAAAAACCGGTCGGGTTTCCAGGGTGGCCGCGGGTTGTCAGTGGGGCCGCCTAGACTCGGAGAGCGATGAGCAGCCTCTTTGATGACAGCTTTCTGGCGGACCTCCAGCCTTCCGGGGCCCACGAGGAAGAGCCCCCGCCGCCGCCCGAGGACGGGGCGCCGGAGCCGCTTCCGGACGACCTGTTCGGCGGCCGCTTCGACGTGCCCGCGAGCCGGGACGCCTACTACCGTGACGGCGCGCCCCGCCCCGCCGTGGACCCGGCGGCCCTGCTGGACGGGCTGAACGAGAACCAGCGCGCGGCCGTGGTGCACTCCGGCTCCCCGCTGCTCATCGTGGCCGGCGCGGGCTCCGGCAAGACCCGGGTGCTCACCCACCGCATCGCCCATCTGCTGGGCGAGCGTCATGTCCACCCCGGCCAGATCCTCGCGATCACCTTCACGAACAAGGCCGCGGGCGAGATGAAGGAGCGCGTCGAGCAGCTCGTCGGCCCGCGCGCGAACGCGATGTGGGTGATGACCTTCCACAGCGCGTGTGTGCGGATCCTGCGCCGCGAGAGCAAGAAGCTCGGCTTCACCTCCTCGTTCTCGATCTACGACGCCGCCGACAGCAAGCGGCTGATGGCGCTCGTCTGCCGTGACCTGGATCTCGATCCCAAGCGCTTCCCGCCCAAGTCCTTCAGCGCCAAGATCTCGAACCTGAAGAACGAGCTGATCGACGAGGAGGACTTCGCCGCCCAGGCCGCCGACGGCTTCGAGAAGACCCTCGCCCAGGCCTACGCGATGTACCAGTCGCGGCTGCGCGAGGCCAACGCGCTCGACTTCGACGACCTGATCATGACCACGGTCAACCTGCTGCGCGCCTTCCCGGACGTCGCCGAGCACTACCGGCGCCGCTTCCGCCACGTCCTGGTCGACGAGTACCAGGACACGAACCACGCGCAGTACGCCCTGGTCAGGGAGCTCGTCGGCCCGGCCGCCGGTGACCGGCCGGAGGACGCGCCGCCGGCCGAGGGCGAGCTCGGGCCCGCCGAGCTGTGCGTCGTGGGCGACGCCGACCAGTCGATCTACGCCTTCCGCGGCGCGACCATCCGCAACATCCTCCAGTTCGAGGAGGACTACCCGGACGCGACGACGATCCTGCTGGAGCAGAACTACCGCTCCACCCAGACGATCCTGTCCGCCGCCAACGCGGTCATCGAGCGCAACGAGTCCCGCCGCCCCAAGAACCTGTGGACCAACGCGGGCGCCGGTTCGAACATCACCGGCTATGTCGCCGACACCGAGCACGACGAGGCCCAGTTCGTCGCCGACGAGATAGACCGTCTCACCGACGCGGGCGAGGCCAGGGCGGGCGACGTCGCTGTCTTCTACCGGACGAACGCCCAGTCCCGTGTCTTCGAAGAGATCTTCATCCGCGTCGGCCTGCCCTACAAGGTCGTCGGCGGCGTCCGCTTCTACGAGCGCAAGGAGGTCCGGGACGTCCTCGCGTACCTGAGGGTCCTGGCCAACCCCGAGGACTCGGTCCCGATGCGCCGCATTCTGAACGTTCCCAAGCGCGGGATCGGCGAGCGCGCCGAGGCCATGATCGACGCGCTCTCGCAGCGCGAGAAGATCAGCTTCTCGCAGGCGCTGCGCCGCGTCGACGAGGCGTACGGGATGGCGGCGCGGTCGACGAACGCCGTGAAGCGGTTCAACACGCTCATGGAGGACCTCCGCACGATCGTCGAGTCCGGTGCGGGTCCGGCGACCGTCCTGGAGGCGGTGCTCGAGCGCACCGGCTACCTCGCCGAGCTGCAGGCCTCGACCGACCCGCAGGACGAGACCCGGATCGAGAACCTTCAGGAGCTCGCCGCCGTGGCCCTGGAGTTCGAGCAGGAGACCGGCGAGGGCGAAGGCACGGGGGCGGCTGCGGGTACGGCGGATGCCGGTGCCGGTGTGGCTGCGGGTGCTGGTACGGCGTCCGGTGGGCTCTCCGCGTTCCTGGAGCGGGTCGCCCTCGTCGCCGACTCCGACCAGATCCCGGACGAGGAGGACGGCAACGGCGTCATCACCCTGATGACCCTCCACACCGCCAAGGGCCTGGAGTTCCCGGTCGTCTTCCTCACCGGCATGGAGGACGGCGTCTTCCCGCACATGCGCGCGCTGGGACAGGTCAAGGAGCTGGAGGAGGAGCGGCGCCTCGCGTACGTCGGCATCACGCGCGCGCGGGAGCGGCTGTACCTCACCCGTTCGTCCATGCGCAGCGCCTGGGGCCAGCCCTCCTACAACCCGCCGTCCCGCTTCCTGGAGGAGATCCCGGAGACGCACCTGGAGTGGAAGCGCACCGGCGCGACCGCTCCGGTGTCCTCGGGTCCCGTCTCCGGTGTGGCCGCCTCGCTGTCGTCCTCGCGTTCGCGGTCCGCGGCGTCCGGCCCCACCGGCTTCGCGACGCGCCGCGGGATCTCCGAGAAGCCGGTGGTCTCGCTGGCGGTCGGCGACCGGGTCACCCATGACCAGTTCGGCCTGGGCACCGTGGTCGGCGTGAAGGGAACGGGCGCGAACGCGGAGGCGACGGTCGACTTCGGCGAGGCGAAGCCGAAGCGGTTGCTGCTGCGGTACGCGCCGGTGGAGAAGCTGTAGTTCTACGGGTTCTACGGGGCGGCAGCTCGGAGCCCGGCGACGGCGTTCGCTCACGTCGTCGGGTGAGGAGCCGGTGGGTTACGTCGGGTCCAGGCCGTGGCTGCGCAGCCACGGCAGCGGGTCGATCGCCGAACCGCCCGCGGGGCGGACCTCGAAGTGCAGGTGCGGACCGGTCGAGTTGCCGGAGTTCCCGGAGAACGCGATCTGGTCACCGGCCTTCACGACCGTCCCCGACGGCACCTTGTAACTGGAGAGGTGGCAGTACCAGGTCTCCGTGCCGTCCATCGCGGTGACGATCGCCATGTTCCCGTACGCGCTGTTCCACTGTGTCCGTACGGTGCCGTCGGTCGCGGCCATCACCGGCGTGCCGTACGACACCGGGAAGTCGATGCCCGTGTGCACGGACATCCAGTTGATGCCGGCCTGGCCGAAGTAGGCGCTGAGGCCCCTCTGCGTGACCGGGAGCACGAATTTCGGCCGCAGCCGCTCCTTGCGGGCCGCCTCCGCCGCCGCCTTCTGCTTCTCGGCGGCCTGCTGAGCCTTGAGGTCGATACGTTCCTGCGTCCGGCTGGCCCGGTCGGCGAAGTCGTCCGCGCCCGCGGAGAGGCTCTGGAGCTGGGTGTCCAGTTTGTTGTTGGCGGCCGACGGCTTCACCGCGGTCCCGTCGGACGCGCTGAGGGTCGTGTTGTCCTTGCTGTCGTTCCCGCCGATGGTGCCCACGGAGGCGGCGGCGATCCCCGCGACCCCCATCACACAGGCCGAGGGAACCGCGACGGTCAGCAAGGCGGAACGCTTCGCCGGGGTGCGCCGCCGGGAACGGGACGCGGACCGGTTCGCGGCACGGGGGGCCGGAGTGACCTCTTCCATGTCCTCGAGCAGCGGCGCGTCCTGCGCGTCACCTGCGTCCTCGAACTCGTCCTCCGCTGCGCCGGGTTCCTCGTACGACACCTGCTCGAAGGTCGCGGTCGCCTGCTGGTCGAAGGGCCGGTCGTCCACGTCGGACTCGGGCACCGGCTGATGCTCGTAGGCCTCGGCGGCGAGCTGCTGCTCGTACGACTCGGCCTGCTGGTGCTGCTCGTACCCCTCGTACGGGTCGTGTTCGCCTGCGGTGTTCCACTGCGTGGCGTCGTACGCGCCCGTCTCCTGGGTGTGCGCGGTCCACTGCTGGGTCTGGCCGGTCTGTTCGGCCTGGAGCCAGGCGGCCGCGTCCCACTGGCCGGTGCCCTCGGGGCCCGGGTGCTGCGCGGGGATGTCGGCGAGCTGCTGGTATCCGCTCGCCCACGCGGTCGTGTCGTAGGCACCGGTGTCGTACGCGGCCTGGTGCTGTGCGGCGTACGGGTCGTAGTGCGGCGTCTGGTGACTGCCGGTGCTCCACTGCGTGGTGTCGTACGAACCCGTGCCGCCGCCGCCCGACATGTCGCCGAAGAGGGGGTCCGCCGCGAAGGTCGAGGTCTCGAAACCCGTGGTCTCGAAGCTTCCGGTCGCGTAGGTACCGGAGTTGGCGTAGCCGTCGTGCGAGGTGAAGTCGCCGTACTGGGCTTCCTGGCCACCGTACGACGCATAGGGCGCCGCGGCGGCATCGGAGGCCGGAGCCGGGGGCGTTACGGTCCCCGACGGGTGACGGTCGTTCACCAACTTCTCTTTCGCCTCGACAACAGGGGCTGGCAGAGCAGTGCGGCGACTGTACCCGGCGGTACGCGGGCGCGACAATCTTCGGCAGGTTTCCTCCACTCGGGAAACGGGCATTCGGCCGTGTTTCGGGGGAGGGCGGGCACGGCTTTGGCCTGGCGTTCGATTGCCGTTCGATGTTGGGGGTGTTCCGCGGAGGCGTTAGGCCACTGTCAGACCCCCGGTTTCGGCGGCGGGCGCGGCGGTGGGGCGGGCCTGTGTCTCCTCGAAGTCGAGTGCCTGCCGTATCCCGGCGGCGACCGCTGGGTGGACCGGCAGGGCGAGATGTCCGATTCCGCTCACTTGGACGCTCTGCGCGAGCAGGTCCGGATGGTCGATGGAGGCGGTCTCCAGCGGGTCCATCAGATGGTCGAGGTCGCTCCAGAAGCTCACGAACTGCGTACGGCAGTCGGGCGCGGGCTTGCGCAGCTCCTCGATCACCTCCGACCCCGGACGCATCTGACGGACGATCGGGTGCGCGTTCATCAGCGGAATGACCTTCGTGCCGGCGTGCGGCGTGCCGAGCGTGACCAGGGTGCGGACGCGCAGGTCTCCGCCGAGGCGCTGGACGTAGTAGCGGGCTATCAGTCCGCCGAGGCTGTGGCCCACTATGTCCACCTGATCGCGCCCGGTGCGCTCGCAGATGTCCTCTATGTGCCGTCCGAGCAGCTCCGCGGCGGCGCGGATGTCGTTCGTCAGCGGCGAGTAGTTGAGCGACTCGATGTGCTGCCTGCCGTGCTGGGCGAGGTTGCGGCGAAGCAGCACGAAGACCGAACGGTTGTCGATGAATCCGTGCAGCAGCACGACCGGCGGCTTGGTCCCGGTGGGCAGCCGGGGCGCGTCGGGCGGGGGGAGTGCGGGGGTGCCGCGGCGCTCCTGGGTGATGCCGGACGGATAGAGGAGGAGGTGCCCGGCGAGGATGGCGATCTCCAGGGCCGTCGCCTTCAACAGGGCCACCGAGAGCCCGGTCAGTCTGCCGGGCAGCAGACGCCGGTGGAGAGGGAGAAAGGGCAACTCAGCCCCGGTGACCTTCATGGCCGACCTCCAGTCGGCACGCGACGGGACCGCTTTGTCCCCCGTGTGCCCTCGTGGAAAGCCGCGGTGGTGGTGCCGGTGGCGATGGCGTGGGCGGTGGCCGACGGTGCGTCCGTGGCGTGTGGTGCGCCGGTGACGCGACGGGATTCCCTGCCGTCGTGCTCCCGCCGGTGCGCGGCACCGCCGTCGCGCCTCCCTGATGCGACGGTGGTGCTGCCACCTGCTGGCGGCTCTCCTTGCGCAGGCTCCGGCCACGGCCCGCGCGGCGCAGATCCCTGCGGCGCGTGTGCCGCAGAAACGCGGAGCGGTGCGCGGCGAATGTGTCCCACCGTGTGATTTCCCCCTCGGTCTTCAGCGGGAAACTGCGGTTTGCACGGATCTGACGATAACGTTCGTTCACTTCCCCTGCCGGTGCGGCGTGGGGCGGTCGATGAAGTCCGTTCATGGAGGCAGTGATGGGTGTGGCAGCCGGTCCGATCCGCGTGGTGGTGGCCAAGCCGGGGCTCGACGGCCACGATCGCGGGGCCAAGGTGATCGCGCGGGCGCTGCGCGACGCCGGCATGGAGGTCATCTACACCGGGCTCCACCAGACCCCGGAGCAGATCGTCGACACCGCGATCCAGGAGGACGCCGACGCGATCGGCCTCTCGATCCTCTCCGGTGCCCACAACACACTGTTCGCCGCCGTCATCGATCTCCTCAAGGAGCGCGATGCGGAGGACATCAAGGTCTTCGGCGGCGGGATCATTCCCGAGGCGGACATCGCGCCGCTCAAGGAGAAGGGCGTCGCCGAGATCTTCACGCCGGGCGCGACGACCGCCTCGATCGTGGAGTGGGTCCGGGCGAACGTACGCCAGTCTGCGGGCGCGTAGCGCCTCTCCTGCGGGGAAGCGGTCCCCATGGCTCGTGCGGCGGCTGCGGGTGGGTCGGGGCTGGTCGCGCAGTTCCCCGAGCCCCTCAAGGGGCGCTCCTGTCAGTGTGGGTCCGCACCATCCAGCTCCGAGGACATCACCGCGCGCAGACGCAGTGTGGTGACGAGGCGTTGGAAGGCCTCCGCCCAGTAGCCACCGGAGCCGGGCGCCGCGTTCTCCGGCTCGTCGGCGACCGCAGTGAGTCCCTCCAGCCGCCCCGCCTCCGCCGGATCCAGGCACCGCTCGGCCAGCCCCATCACCCCACTGAAGCTCCATGGATAACTCCCCGCGTCCCGCGCGATATTGAGCGCGTCGACCACCGCCCGTCCCAGGGGCCCGGCCCACGGCACCGCGCAGACCCCGAGCAGCTGGAACGCCTCGGACAACCCGTGCGTGGCGATGAACCCGGCCACCCACTCGGCCCGCTCGGCGGAGCCCAACGTGGCGAGCAGTTTCGACCGCTCCGCCAGTGACACCGCCCCCGGCCCGCCGGCCTCCGGAGCCGACGGGGCGCCGAGGAGAGCCCGGGACCAGCCCGGGTCCCGCTGCCGTACCGCCGCCCGGCACCACGCGGCGTGCAGCTCGCTCTGCCAGTCGTCCGCCACCGCAAGCGCCACGATCTCCTCCGGCGTACGTCCGCCGAGCCGTCGCGACCATGTCCCGAGCGGCGCTGCTTCGACCAACTGGCCCAGCCACCACGACCGTTCCCCTCGTCCCGCCGGAGCTTTCGGTACAACACCGTCGCGCTCCATGCTCGCGTCGCACTCGTGCGGCGCCTCGACGACGATCGAGGGTGTGCCCCGCGTCCGGTCGACGGCCACGCACGAGCCGGCCCGCGCCCCCATCCGCGCGGCGAGCGCCGAACCGGGCAGCGCGGACAGCAGTTCCGCCGCCGTGGCCCGGACGTTGCGGCTCCGGTCGGCGAGCGCTCGCTCCAGGAACGGTTCGTCCGCCGCGCGCAGTCCGGAGCGCAAGGAGTCGAGGAACATCAGCCGGTCCTCGGCCCGCTCGGTCGCCCAGGTGGTGGCGAGCAGCTCGCGCGCGGCCCTGGGGTCCTGGGCCCGTATCCCTGTGAGCAGTGCGACCCGCTCGGCGAAGAGTCCCTCCTGCCAGAGCTGTTGCGCGCGCCCGGAGTCCTCTGGGCCGGGCAGTGCGGTGCCGCCGCCGGGCAGCGAACGCAGGGCGAAGCGCCACTCCGGGTTCAGCCGGGCGAGCCACAGGGCGCGCGGGCCCGCGAAGGCCAGGACCGCCGGCCGCAGGTCCGTACGGCCCCGGGCCGCGTCGAGAAGCGCGGGCAGTGTCTCCGGGGGTGGCGCGAAACCCCGCGCGTTCGCCAGCGCGAGCCACTGCGGCAGCAGCTCCATGAGGTCGGGTGCCGTGCCCCTGCGGCCGCCGCCTCCCGTGCCGGGCCGGTCCGCCAGCAGCGTCGCCAGTCGGTGGGCCGCGGCGGACGGGAGGGCCGGTCGTGGGTCGGGCGCGGCGGGCTCGGGACGAGCGGCCGCCCGCGCGGCCCGCACCCCGGCCCGCCGCCGCAGGGTTTCCACGGCGGCCGCGTCCAGCAGGGCCACCGGCGCCTCGCGCCCGGCGGCCCAGGCCGGAGGCGAGCGCCGCTCGGTCCCCAGCAGGGCCAACGTGACGAGCTCCTCCCAGGAACCCCCGACGGGCGTGCCCGCGGAAGCGGAGGTCGTGTTCATGAGCGTCCTTTCCGTGGGGAGGCGGTGGTGAGAAGGGAAGTGGTGATGCGGGCGACGGACGTCGGGCGGGTGGTGCGGGCGGTGCCCGTGATGCGGGTCATGCGGGCGGTGCCGATGGTGCGGGTCGCGCGGGCGGTTTCGGCGATGCGGGTCGTGCCGGTGGTCAGCACAGTGACACCGGCTCCCCGTCGCCCTCCGGCCAGGCCGTCAGGGGAGTGAAGCCGTGGTGGCCACACTCTCCGAAGACTGTGACGGGAGCGCCGCCGGAGAGGGCGGCGAGGCGCCACAAGCCGGGTCGGGAGAGAAGGGAAGGGGCGATCGGAAGTCCGAAGTCGCCCTCGGCGTCCGCCAGTTGCCAGGTGTCGTCGACGGGGGTGGGTATCACCCGGGCCAGCGTGACCGGCTGAGAGTCGAGCCAGGGGTCGGCCCGCAGGGCCTCGCCGAAGCGGGCCGCCGCCTGGGGAGTGGTCAGCCCCGGCGGTCGTGTCCGCGCGGGGGCGGGCGGTGTGAACCGCTCGCCCAGGGCCGCTCGGAGCTGTCCGGCGCCCGGATACGCGGACACCTCCGCCTCGAAGACCAGCCCCACCGGCAGCGTCAGCTCCGGCGCGCGGCCGGCGGCCCCATAGGAGAGGAGCAGCACGGTGCGGCCGGTCTCCGCGCCGTAGAGCCAGATCCTGCGGGTCGTGAGCCGGGTGTCCGCCGTGTCGTACTGGGCGAGGACCAGCCAGCGGTCCCGCACCGGCGGCCCGTCCGCAGAACCGGGCAGCCCCACCCGTGAGCGAACCGTCGCGGCCAGGTCGTCCGGCAGCCGCTCACGGCGCAGCCAGCCCTGGTCGAGGAGATGGAGCAGCGCGCATTCCTCCAGCAGGCGCACCGGCCAGCCGGGTCCGGAGGAGGGAATCGCCCCCAACTCCCGCACCCGCGCGGCCAGTCCGGGCGCCTGCGCGTCGATCATGCGGGCCGCCGTCTCCTCCCACATCCCGTACCCCGCCTGCTCGGCCGACGCGAGCCCGCCCCGCAGCAGGTCCGCCAACCGCTGCTCCAGCTCCGCCGCCCCCGCGGTGATCCGCTCGGCCCGCCGCTGCGCCCTGCGTCGCGCCGCCTCCGGATCGCCCGGTGACGCCGTCCCAGATGCCCCGCCCGTCGTCCCCTTCTCCCCCGCTCGCTCTCGTCTCCCCTCTATCCACTGCTCCGCCCAGTCCGGCGCCGGCCCCCGCGACACCGAACCGTCCTCGCCCGCCCAGAGCAGCAGCAGTCCCAGCGCGTGCTTGCACGGGAACTTCCGGCTCGGGCAACTGCACTTGTACGCGGGCCCGGTGGAGTCCGCGATGTCGATGACCGTCTGATAAGGCCTGCTGCCGCTTCCCCTGCACAGTCCCCATACCGTCCCCTCGTCAGAACTGCCTGCCTCCGACCACGGCCCGGCCGCGCCGAGCTTGCTGCCGGCCGTACGTGACGCGGCATCAGGCGCCAGTGCCAGCACCTGATCCGCCGTCCAGCGCACCCCCTGCTGAGTCATGTCTTCGAAGGTAGGTCCCGCCACTGACAATCGACCTTCGCGAGAGTATTTGCGCAGGTCAGAGGCCATTGTCAGTGGCGTGGTGCACGGTGGAACCAGATCCGAACCGGCCGAGCCGGAGGGGGAGCGAGCCATGTCCGTGCCCGTTGAGTCCGTTGAACCGACGACCGTACGTCCGCCCGTGAGCGAGGGCCTGGGCGAAGGTGTGAGCGCAAGCGTGCGCGAGAGCGCGGGCGAGGCGCTGCGACCACATGCCGAGCACGCCTTCGCCGCCGAACTCGTCGCGCTGGCCGCGCAGGACGACCGGCCGCGGCCCGCCCGCTGGCGGCTGTCGCCATGGGCGGTGGCGACCTATCTGCTGGGCGGCACGCTGCAGGACGGCACGGTGATCACACCGAAGTACGTGGGACCGCGCCGCATCGTCGAGGTCGCCGTCACCACACTCGCCACCGACCGCGCCCTGCTCCTGCTCGGCGTGCCCGGCACCGCGAAGACCTGGGTGTCCGAGCACCTGGCCGCGGCGGTCAGCGGCGACTCGACCCTGCTGGTGCAGGGCACGGCCGGCACACCGGAGGAGGCGATCCGGTACGGCTGGAACTACGCGCAGCTGCTGGCCCACGGCCCCAGCCGGGACGCGCTCGTGCCGAGCCCGGTCATGCGCGCCATGGCCGAGGGCATGACGGCCCGGGTGGAGGAACTGACCCGTATCCCGGCGGACGTGCAGGACACGCTGATCACGATCCTGTCGGAAAAGGTCCTGCCGATACCGGAGTTGGGCCAGGAGGTGCAGGCCGTCCGCGGCTTCAACCTGATCGCCACCGCCAACGACCGCGACCGCGGGGTGAACGAGCTGTCCAGCGCCCTGCGCCGCCGCTTCAACACGGTGGTGCTGCCCCTGCCGGAGAGCGCGGACGCCGAGGTCGACATCGTCTCGCGGCGTGTCGACCAGATCGGCCGGTCCCTCGATCTGCCCGCCGTGCCCGAGGGCATCGACGAGATCCGCCGTGTCGTCACCGTCTTCCGCGAGCTGCGCGACGGGGTCACGGCCGACGGGCGGACAAAGCTGAAGTCGCCCAGCGGCACGCTGTCCACCGCCGAGGCGATCTCGGTCGTCACAGGCGGCCTGGCCCTCGCCGCCCACTTCGGCGACGGCATCCTGCGCGCGTCCGACGTGGCGGCCGGCATCCTCGGCGCCGTCGTCCGCGATCCGGCCGCCGACCGGGTCATCTGGCAGGAGTACCTGGAGGCGGTCGTCCGCGAGCGGGACGGCTGGAAGGACTTCTACCGGGCCTGCCGGGAGGTGAGCGCATGACGACCTTCACGGCGGGGCCATTGCTGCTGGGGGTGCGGCATCACGGCCCGGGGTCGGCCCGCGCCGTGCGGGCCGCGCTGGAGGCGGCGACGCCCGAGGTCGTACTGATCGAGGGACCCCCGGAGGCGGACTCGCTCATCCCGCTCGCCGCCGAGAAGGACATGCGTCCTCCCGTCGCGCTCCTCGCCCATGTCGTTGACGAGCCCGGCCACTCCGCCTTCTGGCCGCTCGCCGAGTTCTCCCCCGAGTGGGTGGCGATCCGGTGGGCCCTGGAGCACGGGGTCCCGGCCCGCTTCATCGACCTCCCGGCGACCCACACGCTGGCGTGGGGGAGGGAAGAGGAGAAGGAGGCGGCGGAGGAGGAGAAGGGGCAAGAAGAGAAGGGGGAGAAGGGGGAGAGGGAGGCCGATGCATCCGACCGTTCCGTCGATGCGGACGTGCGGATCGACCCCCTCGCAGTCCTCGCGCAGACGGCCGGTTACGACGATCCCGAGCGCTGGTGGGAGGACGTGGTCGAGCACCGGGGCGGGGCCGGGAGCGGGGCCGACCCGTTCGCGCCGTTCACCGCGCTGGAGGAGGCGATGGGGGCACTGCGGGAGGCCTACGGAGTCGGGGGACACGACCGGGACCTGGTGCGCGAGGCGTACATGCGGCTCCAGATGCGGGCGGCGCAGCGGGAGTTCGGGGACGAGGTGGCCGTGGTGTGCGGGGCCTGGCACGTGCCCGCGCTCCGGCAGAAGACGACCGTGGCCGCCGATCGGGCGCTGCTCAAGGGGCTCTCCAGGGCCAAGGCCGACATGACGTGGGTGCCGTGGACGCACCGGAGACTTTCGCGGGTCAGCGGGTACGGCGCGGGCATCGACTCGCCGGGTTGGTACGGGCATCTTTTCGCCGCCCCGGACCGTCCCGTCGAGCGCTGGATGACGAAGGTGGCGAGGCTGCTGCGCGACGAGGACCGGATGGTGTCGTCCGCGCACGTCATCGAGGCGGTACGGCTGGCCGACACGCTCGCCGCCATGCGCGGTCGCCCACTGCCCGGGCTGGCCGAGACCACCGATGCCGTGCGGGCGGTGATGTGCGAGGGCTCGGACGTGCCGCTGGGGCTCGTGCACGACCGGCTCGTGGTCGGCGATGTGCTGGGCGAGGTGCCTCAGTCCGCTCCCGCGGTGCCGTTGCAGCGCGATCTCGCGCGTGCGCAGAAGCGGTTGCGGCTCAAACCCGAGCCGATGGAGCGGGAGTTGGAGCTGGATCTGCGGGGGGAGACCGACGCCGGGCGGAGCAGACTCCTGCACCGGTTGCGGCTGCTCGGTATCGCGTGGGGGGAGCCCACCGCCTCGCGCGGCAGCACCGGCACCTTCCGGGAGACCTGGCGGCTGAGCTGGGAGCCGGAGCTGTCCGTGCGGGTCGCCGAGGCCGGGGTCTGGGGCACGACGGTGCTGTCGGCGGCGACCGGCAAGGCCGAGGCGGACGCCGTCGCCGCGCACGCCCTGGCCGACGTCACGGCACTGGCCGAGCGCTGTCTGCTCGCCGAACTCCCGGACGCGCTGCCCGTGGTGATGCGGGTCCTCGCCGACCGGGCCGCACTGGACGCGGATGTCGGCCACCTCGCCCAGGCCCTGCCCGCGCTGGTCCGCTCCCTGCGGTACGGCGATGTGCGCGGCACGGACACACACGCCCTCACGGACGTCGCCGTGGGTCTCGCCGAGCGGATCTTCGTCGGGTTCCCACCGGCCTGCACGGCCCTCGACGCCGAGGCCGCCGAGCACATGCGACGCCATGTGGACGCGGTGCACGGCGCGGTGGGGTTGCTGGGGGAGCCGGGTACGCCGGCCTCCGGCGGGATGCGTGAGCGCTGGCACTCCGTACTACGGGTGCTGGCCGGGCGGGACACCGTGCCGGGGGTGATCCGTGGGCGAGCGGTACGACTGCTGCTGGACGAGGGGGAGTTGGGGCAGGACGAGGCCGCGCGGCTCATGGGTCTCGTGCTGTCGCGGGGTACGGAGCCGGGGGACGCGGCCGCGTGGATCGAGGGGTTCGTCGGCGGTGGCTCCGGGGGCGGGATGCTGCTCGTGCACGACGAGCGGCTGCTCGGACTGGTGGACGCGTGGCTGACCGGGGTGCCGGCGGAGGCGTTCACCGATGTGCTGCCGCTGCTGCGGCGCACGTTCTCGGCGTACGAGGCAGGGGTGCGCAGAACGCTGGGTGAGCTGGTCCGGCGCGGCCCGGGGGCGCGGGGGAGCGCCGAGGCCGCCGCGTCCGGCATACCCGGGTTCGCCCCCGACCTCGACCCCGAGCGCGCCGACGCGGTCCTGCCGGTGCTGAGCCTGCTGCTGGGGCTGGACGAGTCCTGCGACGACGACTTTGTGGGGGTGGCCCGATGACAGCGGCACCTGTGGAAGCGACCGGCTCGAACGGAGCCGCCGGAGCCGCCGGAGCCGTCGGAGCCGTCGGAGCCGTCGGTCCCGCCGGACCCGCCGGACCCGCCGGACCCGCCGGAGCCGTCGGACCCGCCGGAGCCGCCGGAGCCGCCGGACCCGCCGGACCCGCCGAAGTCGCCGGCGAGCGGCTGCGGCGGTGGCGGCTTGTGCTCGGGGGTGAGGAGGCGGACGGCACCGGATGCGTGCTCGCGGCGCAGGACGCGGCGATGGACGGGGCGCTCACCGCGTTGTACGGGAAGGGCGGCAAGGGGCGGTCCGGGCGGGACCGTTCGGCGGGGCTCGGTGCGTCGGCGCCGTCGGTCGCGCGCTGGCTCGGGGACATTCGGACGTACTTCCCCTCGTCCGTCGTGCAGGTCATGCAGCGGGACGCCATCGACCGGCTCGGGCTGTCCACCCTCCTGCTGGAGCCCGAGATGCTGGAAGCGGTCGAGGCCGATGTGCACCTGGTCGGCACGCTGCTCTCCCTCAACAAGGCCATGCCGGAGACGACGAAGGAAACGGCCCGGGCCGTCGTGCGCAAGGTCGTAGAGGATCTCGAGAAGCGCCTCGCGAGCCGCACGCGGGCGACTCTCACCGGTGCCCTCGACCGCAGTACGCGCATCAGCAGACCCCGTCACCAGGACATCGACTGGAACCGCACGATCGCGGCGAACCTGAAGCACTACCTGCCCGAGTACCGCACGATCGTGCCCGAACGGCTGATCGGCTACGGGCGTGCCTCGCAGTCCGTGAAGAAGGAGGTCATCCTCTGCATCGACCAGTCGGGATCCATGGCGGCGTCCGTCGTCTACGCCTCCGTGTTCGGCGCCGTCCTCGCGTCGATGCGGTCCATCGCCACCCGGCTCGTCGTCTTCGACACGGCCGTCGTCGATCTGACCGACCAGCTCGACGACCCGGTCGACGTCCTCTTCGGCACCCAGCTGGGCGGCGGTACGGACATCAACAGGGCGCTCGCGTACTGCCAGTCGCAGATCACCCGGCCCGCCGACACGGTGGTCGTGCTCATCAGCGACCTCTACGAAGGAGGCATACGCGACGAGATGCTCAAGCGGGTCGCGGCGATGAAGGCGTCGGGGGTGCAGTTCGTGACGCTGCTGGCGTTGTCCGACGAAGGGGCGCCCGCGTACGACCGTGAGCACGCGGCGGCGCTCGCGGCGCTGGGCGCACCGGCGTTCGCCTGTACGCCCGACCTGTTTCCCGAGGTGATGGCGGCGGCGATCGAGAAGCGCCCGCTCCCGATACCGGACACCGCGTGAGGAGAGGTGAGAAGACGTGAGGAAATGCGAGGGGGCGTGAGGAGTGTGGGAAAGCGGACATGACTGCTCATCGGTAGCAGTGGCGACAGGGGGCTTGCGCAACCTCAGGAAACCCGTGCGAGGATCGACGCCTCTTCCCGCCGCATGAAGGATCACCCCGTCTTGACCCCGCCCGCCGCCGAACTGCCCTTCGCCGGTGCCGCTCTGCGCCTGACGCGCACGGCGGCCGGGCGGCGCGCGCTGCAACTGGCACTGCTGGTGGTCGGGTTGTTCGCAATCGGGCTCCTCTGCGGGGAGCGGGCGCATGCGGCGGACGGGGCGGGCGGGTTGGTGCCGACGGTTCCGGCGAGTTCGTCGGCAGGGGTGGTGAAACCGGCTGCTTCCCTCCCGGTGGCGCACTCGGCGGCGGCCCAGGCCGTCACTCACGTCACGGACGCCGTCATTCACGCTCACGCCACGGACACCGTCGCTCAGGTCGGCGGCACCGTCACCCGCAGGACCGACACCGTCGGGGACGTCGTACGGCCGGCTGCCGACAGCGTCGTACGGCCGGTCGGTGATCTCGTGGAGACAGTGACCGGCGAGTTGGGCCAGGCTCCGCCGAAGACCCTGCCGTCCCTTCCCTCGTCGCCCTCCAGGTCCTCCCTGCCTTCCCTGCCGGAGCTGCCCGGTCTGCCCGGTCCGCCCGCGTTTCCGGGGGCGGGGGGTCAGGTTCCGTCCGCCGGTTCGGGGCCCCATCAATCGGGTGCGGGTGCCGTGACCTCGTCGTCGCACGCGGTGGTGCGGCATGCGGACGCCGGGCCCGTCGGTCCGACGTACTACGGCCCCACCCGCCTCGGTACGGACACCGACGGTGTCGCCGTGCGTGGCGAGCACCGAGGCGTGGCGCCGGGACCGGGGCCGGGGTCCGACCGTCAGGCACCCCCCGGCGACCCCACGGGCGCGCTGGGCGCTCAGTCTGCCGTCGACAACGGCACGCCGCGCCACGGCGATCCTCACGCCGTCACTCCGAGCCACGAGGCGCCGCTGCGGCTCGTGCCCGGCGTTCCCGCGGCGGTGACTGCGGCCGGGACCCGGGACAGGTACCGGGACATTCCGGTCTTCCCCGGCTAGGGCAGTCCTTCCCCCGCTGCCGATCTGCCGCGCGGGGGCGGAACAGGTCTGCCCGCCGTCCGGACCCACTCGGACCCTCTCCGGTCCCCGGACGCAAGCCCAGGACTCTCGGAAACCCGAAGGATCTGACGTACACATGAACAAGAACATCCGCCGTTCCCTCGTCATAGCCGCCGGTGTCACCGGCGCGTGGGCGCTCGGCTCCGCCGTCGCCAGCGCCGATGAGCTGCCCTCTTCGTCGGTGTCGCTGCCCGACGCGACCGTGGGCGGCACGGACACCGCAGCCACAGGCGCCGCAGCCACGGACACCGCAGCCATGGACACCGTCGGCACGGACACCGCAGCCACGGACACCGCAGCCACAGGCACCGCAGCCACAGGCACCGCAGCCATGGACACCGTCGGCACGGACACCGCAGGCACGGACACCGCAGCCACAGGCACCGCAGCCATGGACACCGCAGCCATGGACACCGCAGCCATGGACACCGCAGCCATGGACACCGTCGGCACGGACACCGCAGCCACGGACACCGCAGCCACAGGCACCGCAGCCATGGACACCGTCGGCACGGACACCGTCGGCACGGTGACCGGCAAGGTCGGCGACACCGCCGCCAAGACGGTGTCCACGGTCGAGGACACCGCCCGGACCGCCGTCACCCACCAGATCAAGAAGACCGCCCCCACGGTCACCCACCCCTCGGTCCCGCGGGACGAGGTCGACTACCTCTTCGGCCCGCTCTCGGCCTTCGCGCCGCAGCTGGACCGGGGCTCCGTCGACGAGACCGCGTCGGCCGTCCTGCCGCCGGTCGCGGCCGGCGCCGTACAGGGCGTCACCCCGGTCGTGCACCACGCCGTCGCGCAGGTCGCCGACGACACCGCCGCCTCCGTTCTGCCTCCCGTCGCCCTCACCGCCGTGCACGGCGTGGTCCCGGTCGCCGGGCAGGCGGCAGGGGACGCGGGCGCTCTGGCGTCCGGAGCGCTGGGCGGTGTGCGGCCGCTCGCGGGCGGGGTCGTGGCCGACGCGGGCACCCTCGCGCACGGCGTCACCGGCCAGGTGGACCCCTTCGCCCAGGGTGTCGTCGGCGCCGTTCAGCCGGTCGTCGACCTCGTGCGGCCGGTGGTGGCGGGCGTCGAGGGCAGCGCCACCGGTCTGGCCTACGGCGTCGAGGGGAATGTCGGCGGCTTCGCGGGGGGCGTCGTGGACGCCGTGCGGCCGTTCGCCGGCGGCGTGGTCGGCCAGGCCGGCCCGCTCGCGGGACACGCGGTCACCGGTGCCCAGGGCGTGGCCGAGTCCGTCACGCCGAGCTATCTGCACCACGCCCAGTACGGCGGCACGTACAGCGTCTGACCGTCCCTCCCGCGGTACAGCGGTACAGCGGTAAAGCGGTACAGCGGTACAGCGGTATCGCCGTACCGCTGTACCCACCGACCGACTCCGCGGGGCCACGGTCCCGGACGGCCGAAATCCGTCGGCTGTGTCCGACCGAAACCCCGCGGATGGGGAGGGTGGTCCCCATTGGGGTGAGGACCACCCTCCCCGGGCCCCTCAGGGGCTGTTCGAGGGGCCTCACCAGGCAAACCCCAGCCTGGTGAGGCCCTGTCCCGGCCAGATCTGTGACAGGTATCACCGCTCAGGTGTGACCTGCGATTTAGGGACCCACGTCCTGCGGCGATAACCTGCGGGACGGACATGCCGCGCGCTCGGACATCGTGTGCGCCACCCTTGTGACAGCGGACGTCACGTTGCCCTTCGCGGCACGCCCACGCATCCAACGAACCGCGAGATCACTGATAGGGACGGACGCGCGTGGACCTGTTCGAGTACCAGGCGAGGGACCTCTTCGCCAAGCACGGTGTACCGGTGCTGGCCGGTGAAGTCATTGACACGCCTGAGGCAGCCCGCGAGGCGACCGAGCGTCTTGGCGGCAAGTCCGTCGTCAAGGCCCAGGTGAAGGTCGGTGGCCGCGGCAAGGCCGGCGGCGTCAAGCTCGCCGCCACCCCGGACGAGGCCGTCGCCCGCGCGACGGACATCCTCGGCATGGACATCAAGGGCCACACGGTCCACAAGGTGATGATCGCCGAGACCGCGCCCGAGATCGCCGAGGAGTACTACGTCTCGTACCTCCTCGACCGCACCAACCGCACCTTCCTCGCCATGGCGTCCGTCCAGGGCGGCGTGGAGATCGAGGTCGTCGCGGAGGAGAACCCCGACGCCCTCGCGAAGGTCCCGGTCGACGCCAACGAGGGCGTCTCGATCGAGAAGGCCCGCGAGATCGTCGCCCAGGCGAAGTTCCCGGCCGACGTCGCCGAGCAGGTCGCCGAGATCCTGGTGACGCTGTGGGACACCTTCATCAAGGAGGACGCCCTCCTCGTCGAGGTCAACCCGCTCGCCAAGGTCGCCGACGGCCGCGTCATCGCGCTCGACGGCAAGGTGTCCCTGGACGAGAACGCCGAGTTCCGCCAGCCGGAGCACGAGGCGCTGGTCGACCACGCCGCCGCCAACCCGCTCGAGGCGGCGGCCAAGGCCAAGAACCTCAACTACGTCAAGCTCGACGGCGAGGTCGGCATCATCGGCAACGGCGCGGGTCTCGTCATGAGCACCCTCGACGTCGTCGCCTACGCCGGTGAGAACCACGGCGGCGTCAAGCCCGCCAACTTCCTCGACATCGGCGGCGGCGCCTCCGCCGCGGTCATGGCGAACGGCCTGGAGATCATCCTCGGCGACCCGGACGTCAAGTCCGTCTTCGTCAACGTCTTCGGTGGCATCACCGCCTGTGACGAGGTCGCCAACGGCATCGTCCAGGCGCTCCAGCTGCTCAAGGACAAGGGCGAGGAAGTCACCAAGCCGCTGGTCGTGCGTCTGGACGGCAACAACGCCGAGCTGGGCCGCAAGATCCTGTCGGACGCCAACCACCCGCTGGTCCAGCGCGTGGACACCATGGACGGCGCGGCCGACAAGGCCGCCGAGCTCGCGGCTGCGAAGTAAGGGACGAGGGAAACAACCGCCATGGCTATCTTCCTCAACAAGGACAGCAAGGTCATCGTCCAGGGCATGACCGGTGCCACGGGCATGAAGCACACCAAGCTCATGCTGGCCGACGGCACGAACATCGTCGGTGGCGTGAACCCGCGCAAGGCGGGCACGTCCGTCGACATCGACGGCACCGAGATCCCGGTCTTCGGCACGGTCGCCGAGGCCATGGAGAAGACGGGCGCCAACGTGTCCGTCCTCTTCGTGCCGCCGGCCTTCGCCAAGGCCGCCGTCGTCGAGGCGATCGACGCGGAGATCCCCCTCGCGGTCGTCATCACCGAGGGCATCGCCGTCCACGACTCCGCCGCCTTCTGGGCGTACGCGAAGTCGAAGGGCAACAAGACCCGCATCATCGGCCCGAACTGCCCCGGTCTCATCACCCCGGGCCAGTCGAACGCCGGCATCATCCCGGGCGACATCACGAAGCCGGGCCGCATCGGCCTGGTCTCGAAGTCCGGCACGCTGACGTACCAGATGATGTACGAGCTCCGTGACATCGGCTTCTCGTCCGCCGTCGGCATCGGTGGCGACCCGATCATCGGTACGACGCACATCGACGCGCTCGCCGCGTTCGAGGCCGACCCCGACACCGACCTGATCGTCATGATCGGTGAGATCGGCGGCGACGCCGAGGAGCGCGCGGCGGACTTCATCGCCAAGAACGTGACGAAGCCGGTCGTCGGCTACGTCGCCGGCTTCACGGCGCCCGAGGGCAAGACCATGGGCCACGCCGGCGCCATTGTCTCCGGCTCCTCCGGTACGGCCGCCGCGAAGAAGGAGGCCCTCGAGGCCGCCGGCGTCAAGGTCGGCAAGACGCCGACCGAGACGGCGAAGCTGGCCCGCGAGATCCTCGCCGGCTGACCTTCTCCAGGCTGAACGGGCTCGCATCCCCACGGGGGTGCGAGCCCGTCGTCGTACCTGGCTCAGCCCGTCGTCGTACCCCGCGCGGCCTGACTCCGGAACCAGCTCAGCCCGGTTCCGGAACCAGGCGCTCCGGCCCGCTGACCGTCTCCCCCTTGAGCTTGGCGCGCAGGGCCAGCTCCTCCGCGGACAGCGGCCCGGGCGCGACCCGGGGCGGCACCCCGCGCACCGTGACGCCGGGCGCCAGCGGCGGTTCGTAGTGGTCCGGGGCCGTACGGAGCGTCAGCGTCGTGGCGCCGATGAGGACGACCGTGAAGGCGATGGCGGCGCGGGTCCAGTGCCGGGCGCGCTGCTCTCCGCCCCAGCGGACCGTGGTGGGCTTCGTGGCGCGCAGCCGCTCGGCGGAGGCGACCTCGGCGAGTCGCCGGTGCAGTTCCTTCGGCTCCGCCAGCTCCGGCAGCCGCTTGGCCACGGCCTCGCGCGCGTGCAGCAGCCGGTTGGCCGCCGCGGGCGTGCTCGCCTCCGTCTCGGCCGCGGTCTCCGGCAGATCGAGCCCGACCCCGTCGTAGAGCAGCAGGGTCCGCCGGTACACGGGCGGCAGTTGGAGGAGTACGTCGAGCAGCGCGCGGTCCGCGGGGGCGGTGGGCGGCGGCTCCGGGTTGCGGTGCCGGGGGCGCAGTCTGTGCCAGGGCGAGAGCGCGAACTCGTACGCCGTCGCCCGCACCCACCCCGCCGGATCGCGGTCCATGGCCACTTCGGGCCAGCGGTGCCAGGCCAGCTGGAAGGCGCGCTCCACCGACTCGCGCGCCAGTTCGCGCCGCCCGGTGAGCAGGTAGGTCTGCCGTACGAGGGCGGGGGCACAGAACGCGTAGAGGGCGTCGAAGGCCTGATCGGGCGTCAGGGGGGCCGAAAGGGGTTCGAGTCCGGGTTCGGGTTCGGGCGCGAGTTCGGAGGCGGGTGGGGTTTCGGAGGGCGGCTCGGGGGTGGTCTCGGCGTGGCCGGGGGACGCTCGTACGGGGCCGGTGACGGCGCCGACGAGCGCGGGAGCCGGGTTCTCCTGATGGGTGGTCACCTCCTCGGCGCCCGTCAGCAGCCGCGCGTACGCGTCCCGTTTGCTGCCGCGCGGCGTCGTACGGCCGTTCTCCCATGAGCGCACCGTCGCACGGGTGACGCCCATCGCGGCCGCGACGTCGGCCTGGCTCAGCGACTGGGCCTCGCGCAGGCGGCGGCGCTGCTCGGGGGAGGGCAGCGGGGTCTCAGGGGTGCGTGTCATGTCGGACCCCATAGGGTGCCCCTTAGTACGAAAAAGTACATAGCTGCATATTGAGCGACACATCCAAGGTTCGCCTGTTACGACGAGAAAGCGCGTGTCGTTGGGAGCATGGCGGACGTGACCCAAATGACCGCCCGCAGACTGTCGTTGTCGCCCCTCCTCACCCGGATGCGCCACCGTTCACCCGGACTGGGCGCCAGCCTCCTGGGTGGCGCCCTCGCGGCGGGGCTCGGACTCGGCTCGTTCGCCGTCCTCGTCATGATGTTGTGGATCAGCTCGCCCTATCCGGACAGCGGGCCGAGCGGATCGCTGCACGTGGCCGCCGCGTTGTGGCTGCTCGCGCACGGCGTGGAGCTGATCCGCACCGAGACCCTGTCCGGCCTGCCCATGCCGGTGGGTGTGACACCGCTGCTGCTGGTCGTCCTGCCCGTGTGGCTGCTGTACCGGGCGGCGCGCGGCGTGGCGGACGCCGAGGCCGGGGCGGGGCCGGGCACGGTGTGGACGGGGGTCGTCGGGGGCTATCTGACGGTCGGGCTTGCGGCCGCGCTGTACTGCTCGGGCGGGGAGTTGCGGCCGTCGTGGGTGTGGACCGCCGGATGCCTGCCGTTGCTCGCCGGGAGTGCGGCGGGCGTGGGCGTGTGGGCGGCGTACGGTCGCGCCGACTTCCCCGTGCCCGCGCCGGTCCGGCGGTTGCTCGCCGTGGTGCCCGCCGGCCGGCGCCGTTGCTCGCCCGAATTCTTCGTGGCCTCGGCGCGGGCGGCCGGGGCCGGGGCGGCGGTGCTCGTCGGGGGCGGCTCGCTCTTGGTGGCGGCGTCGCTGGTGTGGCACGGCGAAGCCGCCCGGGACTCGTTCGCGCAGCTCACCGAGGTGTGGTCGGGGCGGTTCGCGGTACTGCTGCTCTGTCTGGCGCTCGTGCCGAACGCGGCGGTGTGGGGGGCCGCGTACGGGCTCGGGCCCGGGGTCGTGCTGGGGGCCGGGCATGTCGTGGGGCCGTTGTCCGCGGCGGGGCCGGGGCCGTTGCTGCCGGCGTTTCCGCTGCTGGCGGCGGTGCCGGTGCCGGTGCCGGTGCCGGGGGCGGGGGCGGCGTGGAGTGAGGTGGGGATGGGGGTGCCGGTGGTGGCGGGGGTGACGGTGGCGTGGTTCCTGGTGACCGCGGGGGCGCGGGGGACGCCTGGGGAGGGGCGGGAGGGGCGTGAGGCCTGGTCGTGGGGGCGGGTCGTGGTGGGGGTGGGGGTCGCGGCCGTGATGTGCGGGCTGGTGATGGCGGTGCTCGCCGGGATGGCGGGTGGGCCGCTGGGGGTGGCGGCGTTGGCTCACTTCGGGCCGGTGTGGTGGCAGGTGGGGGGAGCGGTGGTGGTTTGGACGGTGGGGGTGGGGGTTCCCGTCGGGGTGGGGTTGTGGGGGTGGAAGCTTCGGCGGCGGGGGGTTTCTTGGCCTGCGTGGCCCTCTCGGCCCTCGTGGTTCTCGTGGGGGTCGTGCCGGTTGTGGTTCTCGCGGGGGTTCTGGGCGGGGCGGTCGCGGGGGGACGGAGGTCAGGTGGGGGTGACTCCGTCGGTGGGGGCGACTTCGGCCCCTGTCTCTGCCCCTGCCCCTGCCCCTGCCCCGGCCTCCGGGCCGGCTTCGGATCCGAGCTTGGAGCCGTACGACTTGTTGCCCTCCGATGGTGGGGAGGCGACGTTCTTGGCGACGCCGCCCGAACGGGGCGAGTGAGGAGCCCCCGGTTTCCTCGCCCCCGCCGCCCCTACCCTTTCCCCAAGCTCTCGGCTTCGATCGAGCAGGGGACCCCCATCATCCCCTGGGGCTCCGCCCCAGACCTCGCTCGGGGCCGCACCCCCAGGCCCCGTCCGGGGCTGCGCGCCTGGGCTGTGGTGGAGCTCGCTGCGGATGGTGGGGGCTGGGCACGCAGGTCCCCGCACCCCTGACAGGGCGCGTTCTCCAGCGCGGGACCATGCCCGCCTGTCCGCGTTCGAGCTAGTGCCGCAACAGGCAACGTTCGCCCCGTCGCGACGCCCGGCACGCACTCTCGCCGCACCGGCCGAAAGCCCAAGTACGTCCAGTACGAGGACTTCCGGCCGGCACGCCGAGAGCACGCACCGGACGCCGCTCCTTGACGGGCAAACGTTGCCTGCCGCGGCACTAGCTGTGCGTTCCCAAGACGCCCCTCAGGTCCTTCGGGAGGAGGTCGTTGCAGGACTGTTTGGCGGCGTTGGTGAGGGCGTCGTTCGTGCAGGAGTAGTAGTCGCTGTACACGAGCTGCGCGGTGAAGGTCGCGGCGACCATGACGATGGCCAGGGACGCGGTGACGAGGCCGCTCACCGCGGCGGTCGTCTGGGGGCGGGTGTTCGCTTCGGGGGCCGGGGTGTCCGGGTCCGGCGTGCGGGGCTTGGCGCGCAGGGCACTGCCGCCCCAGTACACGGCGAGCGCACCGAGCAGCAGTGCCACGTACGGCCAGCTGAACAGGGCGAAGAAGAACGCCCACATTCCGGAGAGCAGCGCGTAGCGCGCGCGGCGCTGGGCGGGGTCCGTCGGGTCCCAGCGCATTCCGGCGCCCGGCCCACCGCCAGGACCTTCCGGGCCGCCCTGACCCTGCGGAGCCCCGGGACGGTCGCCGAAACCGCCGCCCGACGAACGCCCCGGCTGCCGGTCGCTCCACTGACTGCCCCAAGGGGACTGTCCGGGGTCGGAACCGTCGTTCTCGTTCGGGCTCTGGCCGGACGCGGGACGTCGAGGCTGCCAGGGGCGGTCGGGCGTGCCCTCAGGCGGCGCAGCGAAGGGATTGTCCTCGGAGCCGGAGCCGGAGCCGGAGCCGGAGCCGGAGTCTGTGTCCGGGCCGCGTCCGCCCGCGGAACCGTTCGCCCCCGCGGGCGTGTCTCCGCTCTCCCGCGGCGGGGTAGGCGAAGGGCGCCGCTCGCGCAGCAGGAGCGGAGGGAGTCGGAGACTGCGGTCCGGCATCAGGTGTGCGTCTTCCCCTTGGTGGTTCTGGCGGGCGGCGTGTCCACACGGCATCGTGCTCGCGACGCGCACCCCGAGCGTCCTGCCCGGGGCTCGCACCCCGGGCGTTCGTTTCCAGGATCAGGACCCGGGATTCACGCCCCGGGTACCGCTCCGCAGAGTCCCTGCCCCGGGTTTTGCGTCCGAGGCCCGCGCCCCGGACGTTCGCCCCCGGGGCTCGTACCCCGAACGTTCTACCCGTCCCAGGTCAACGTCCCAAGCGCACAGGGCGTTCCCCGTGCTGAACGGTGTCCCGGGAGGATCCACCGCAGACGCTACCTTCCGGCCACGCCCCCGTCCCGTGGGGGCCGCCCGGTGTGCCGGTATCGTTGCTGACGGTCGGCCGCTTCGTAGACTTCCCCGTATCCAGGGGCGCGAAGCATTCGTACGACCGTACAAACGCTCCCCCGAGAAAGGGCCCCGTCGTGGCCAAGACCAAGCGCCTCGTCGTGCTGGTCTCCGGATCAGGCACGAATCTGCAGGCACTGCTCGACGGCATCGCCGCGGGCGGGCCGGAGGCCTACGGGGCCGAGATCGTGGCCGTGGGCGCCGACCGCGACGGCATCGAAGGGCTCGCCCGGGCCGAGCGGGCCGGGATCCCCGCCTTCGTCCGCCGCGTCAAGGACTACGACACCCGGGACGAGTGGGACCACGCGCTCGCCGAGGCCGTCTCCGACCACGAGCCCGACCTGGTGGTCTCCGCGGGGTTCATGAAGATCGTGGGGAAGGAATTCCTCGCCCGGTTCGGTGGGCGGTTCGTCAACACGCATCCCGCCCTGCTGCCGAGTTTCCCGGGGGCCCACGGCGTACGCGACGCGCTCGCGTACGGCGCGAAGGTCACCGGCTGCACCGTCCACTTCGTCGACGACGGCGTCGACACCGGACCGATCATCGCTCAGGGCGTGGTGGAGGTCCGGGACGAGGACGACGAGAGCGCTCTGCACGAGCGCATCAAGGAAGTCGAGCGAAGACTGCTCGTCGATGTCGTGGGGCGCCTCGCCCGCAACGGCTATCGCATTGAGGGACGAAAGGTAGTTATCCAGTGACCGCCGACAGCACAGTCACGGCCGAGAGCACCGAGGGCACCAAGCGGGTCATCCGGCGCGCGCTCGTCAGCGTCTACGACAAGACCGGGCTCGAAGATCTTGCCCGCGGGCTCCACGAGGCCGGTGTCGAGCTCGTCTCCACCGGCTCCACCGCCGCCAAGATCGCCGCGGCCGGGGTCCCCGTCGTCAAGGTCGAGGACCTGACCGGCTTCCCCGAGTGCCTCGACGGCCGCGTCAAGACCCTGCACCCCAAGGTCCACGCCGGCATCCTCGCCGACCTGCGTCTGCCCGACCACCAGCGGCAGCTGGAAGAGCTGGGCGTCAAGCCGTTCGACCTCGTCGTCGTCAACCTCTACCCCTTCCGTGAGACCGTCGCCTCGGGCGCGACGCCCGACGAGTGCGTCGAGCAGATCGACATCGGCGGGCCTTCGATGGTCCGAGCCGCCGCCAAGAACCACCCGTCCGTGGCCGTCGTCACCAGCCCCGACCGGTACGGCGACGTCCTCGCCGCCGTCAAGACCGGCGGCTTCGACCTCACCACCCGTAAGCGGCTCGCGGCCGAGGCCTTCCAGCACACGGCCGCGTACGACGTCGCCGTCGCCTCCTGGTTCGCCTCCGAGTACGCCCCCGTCGACGCCTCCCGGTTCCCCGACTTCCTCGGCGCCACCTGGGAGCGCGCGCACACTCTCCGCTACGGCGAGAACCCGCACCAGCCCGCCGCCCTCTACACCTCGGGCACCGGCGGTCTCGCGGAGGCCGAGCAGCTGCACGGCAAGGAGATGTCGTACAACAACTACACGGACACGGACGCCGCGCGCCGTGCCGCGTACGACCACGAGGACCCCTGCGTCGCGATCATCAAGCACGCCAACCCGTGCGGCATCGCGATCGCCGCGAACGTCGCCGAGGCGCACCGCAAGGCGCACGCCTGTGACCCGCTGTCCGCGTTCGGCGGGGTGATCGCGGTCAACCGGCCGGTGACGAAGGAGATGGCGGAGCAGGTCGCCGAGATCTTCACCGAGGTCATCGTGGCGCCCGAGTACGAGGACGGCGCCCTCGAAGCCCTCACCAAGAAGAAGAACATCCGCGTGCTGCGCGCCCACCGTGCGCCCGCGAACCCGGCCGAGCTCAAGCCGATCGACGGCGGCGCGCTGCTCCAGGTCACCGACCGCCTCCAGGCCGACGGCGACAACCCGGCGAGCTGGACCCTGGCGACCGGTGACGCCCTGAACGAGGGCGAGCTCGACGAGCTGGCCTTCGCCTGGCGGGCCTGCCGTGCGGTGAAGTCCAACGCGATCCTGCTCGCCAAGGACGGCGCCTCGGTCGGCGTCGGCATGGGCCAGGTCAACCGCGTCGACTCCGCGAAGCTCGCGGTCGAGCGGGCGGGCGCCGAGCGGGCCCGCGGGTCGTACGCGGCCTCGGACGCGTTCTTCCCGTTCCCGGACGGTCTGGAGATCCTCGCCGAGGCGGGCGTCAGGGCCGTGGTCCAGCCCGGCGGTTCGGTCCGTGACGAGCTGGTGGTCGAGGCCGCGAAGAAGGCGGGCATCACCATGTACTTCACGGGGACGCGGCACTTCTTCCACTGATCCGCGGCGGGTCGGTGTGTGCGCGGCGGTCCACCGGGGTTCCGGTGGGCCGCCGCTACCGTGCGGGCGCGGTGGTGGCGGCGCCCTTGACCGCGCGCTCGCAGTTCGGCCAGTCGTGGAAGTCGCGCTTCTTGCTCCACAGGCGTTGGGCCGCCCTGATGTTCCACTCCGGGTCCAGCGCCTGACGCGGGGTCCCGCCCAGCTCGCGCAGGCGCAGGTCGGATATCTGGAACAGACCCCAGTTACGGGTGCCGTTGGTGTTGGGCAGGATGTGCAGCGGGTCGAGGAACGACTGGCAGTCCGCGATGGCGACCGCCGCGTCGGGTGCGTCGGTGAAGACCGCGCGGATGTGCGCCCGTACCTTCGCCGGCGGCCACACGGTCATGCGTACGTTCGAGGTGTAGAGCGCCTTCTTGGTGGCGTCCCCGACGACTCCGTTGGGCTGGAGACCGGTGAACACCTGGAAGGCGGTGACCCGGCGCAACGTCTGCGGGCCGAAGTCCGAGTCGACGTCGATGTCCGCGCCCTTGGCGTGCAGCAGCCGTTGTACCTCGCCCACGCACGCGTCGTGCTGGCCCATGGCCACCACGGGCTGACAGGCGGCCGAGAAGAGCAGACGGCCGTCCGCCGCGGAGCCGCCGCCGCTGCCGGATGACGGGCGATCGGTCGTCAGGGCCCAGGCGGAGACACCGAGCGTCAGGACCACGGCCCCGATCACGACGACACGGAACCGGCCCTGCCGGAACTGGTCAAGACGGAAACGGCCCTGACGGACCGGCGGAACGGGCCCGACCTCCACCGCCCCCGACTCCTTGTCACCGTCACCGTCACCGAGATCAGTGGCGACAACGGCATCTGCGGGATCCACCGCGTCTCCTGCGGCCTCCGTCCCCGTCTCCGCCTCCGCCTTTGCCTCCGCCTCCGTCTCCGTCTCCGTCCCCGCCTCCGTCCGGGCGGCGTCGGCCAGGGCCCACTGACGGTGCAGCGTCCGCAGTTCGTCAGGGGTCGCGCCGCAGGCGGTGGCGAACCGGTGCACGCTTCCGTAGTCCTGGGGCACCGAAGTGCCGCGGCAGTAGCGGTGCAGTGTGGACCCGGCGGTGCCGGTCTTCTTGGCGAGGGCCTCGTAACTCAGACCTGAGCGGTTCTTCAGCGAACGCAACAACGCGGCGAACCGTTCGGTTTCCGGGCACGCGGGCATCACTGTTCCCCCCTGGCACTTACGGCACGCTGGTCAGACGTTCCAATGGCTGGACACAGTAGCCGTCCCACGGCCGTCCCAAGGGTTAGAGAACGCGCCAAGTAGCGGGCGTCCGGCCGTCCCGGCGTCCCAGCCCGCCCGGTCTCCTTGCCCGGCCGGGACACGCGTTGCCACCTTCTGGCTGTCCGACCACCAGCAGCCGCATCGCAAGGAGAAACAGACCCATGAACCTTTCCGTACGTCGTCCGCGCCGCCTCTCCCCGCTGCTCGCGACCCTCGCCGTCAGCGCGGCGGCCGCCACCACCCTGGCCCTGCCCGCCTCCGCGTCGGCGGCACCCGCCTCGGCCGCCGCCGTGGACTGCGCGTCGGGTGACGTCTGCTTCTGGACCGGCTTCAACTTCACCGGCAGCAAGTGCTCGTGGAGCGTCGCCGACCCCGACTGGCAGAGCGGCGCCATCAAGTGTTCCTGGGCCGCCACGACGAACGTGAAGTCGGTGTGGAACGCCGGCACCGGGTCGTACAGCGGTGTCGCCTTCTACGCGAACACCAACTACAACGGCCGGATCGGCTGCACCCGGCAGCAGCAGGGCGGCAACCTCGCCGGTACGTACAAGGTGCGGTCCCACCAGTGGATCACCGGTAACTGCGGCTGAGCCCTGGCACACGTGCGCGGCGGTGGCTTCCGGCCCCCTCGGGGGAGGGCCGGAAGCCACCGCCGCATTCCTTTGCGCTCGCTGTACCCCTAGGTGGACGCCGGTGAGGCTGCACCACCCAGATCGGGGCCCAGTCAACGGCCTCTACCTCACATGGCCGGAAGTCGGCCTGGAAGCCGGCCTCGTGGCGGCTGTGCCGCCGGTGGCCTCAGACCGAGTACTTCGGACGGTCGAACCAGGCGGCGCCGTCCGCCTTGCCGACGAACACCGCGATGAGGATGGCGAGCACGGTGTGCACCAGACCGATGACGATGAACGGGTAGATACCGAGGACCGCGGTGAGGATGCCGAACACCAGCGCGGCGATGCGGACGCCGCCGCCGCCGTTCGCGCACTTGACGCCGAGCCAGATCGCGAAGACGCCCCACGCCAGGACCGCGACCGTGATGCCCCACAGGACGCCGGCCGAGTAGTCCGCGAGCTGCTGGAACTGGACGTCGTTCTTGAGGTCCGCGTTGTTCTTCGCGGCGGAGACGGCGAGCGCCGAGATCGCGATCAGGACGGCGCCGAGCACCTGGAGACCGCCGATGACGAACAGCATCACGCGCGCGGCCTTGACCGTGCCGGGCATCTCCATCGGGCCGCCGGGGTAGCCGCCGTACGGCTGCTGGCCGAGCGGCGGGGCCTGCGGGTAGCCGTAGCCGGGCTGCTGCGGGGCGCCCTGGGGGTAGCCGTAGCCGGGCTGGCCCTGGGGCGGGTAGCCGGCCGGCTGGCCCTGCGGGGGACCGTAGGGGTTGTTCGGGTCGCCGAAACTCATGGCGGGTTTTCCTCCGTTGCCTGGTGCGGGGACGCGCGGCAAGGTGCGGAGGAGAGTTCTACAGAGCGGTCCGTCCCCCCGGTACTGTCCGCGGCACTGTGATGTTCATCGTTCTAAATGCCTTACTTATTTGTCCAGGGCCCTTCCGATTGTGTTGTGCAGGTGTTGTGCAAGCGCAACATCGCTGATCACGGCTGGTCGCGGCTGGTGGCAGAGGGAAAGGGGCGCCCGGATTGGAACCGGGAGCGGGTCATCCGCGAGGATGGGGCCATGACCGCCCAGATTCTCGATGGCAAGGCCACCGCAGCCGCGATCAAGTCCGATCTGACCGCCCGCGTGGCGGCCCTCAAGGAGAAGGGCGTCACGCCCGGCCTGGGGACCGTCCTGGTCGGCGACGACCCCGGCAGCCAGAAGTACGTCGCGGGCAAGCACCGCGACTGCGCCCAGGTCGGTATCGCGTCCATCCAGCGTGAACTGCCCGCGACCGCCACGCAGGAGGAGATCGAGGCGGTGGTGCGCGAACTCAATGAAGACCCCACCTGCACCGGCTACATCGTCCAGCTCCCGCTCCCCAAGGGCATCGACGAGAACCGCATCCTCGAACTGATGGACCCGGACAAGGACGCCGACGGCCTGCACCCGATGAACCTCGGGCGGCTGGTCCTCAACGAGCCGGCCCCGCTGCCGTGCACCCCCAACGGCGTCCTCACCCTGCTGCGCCGCTACGGCGTGGAGATCAAGGGCGCCGAGGTCGTGGTCGTAGGCCGCGGGGTGACCATCGGGCGTCCGATGCCGCTGCTGCTGACGCGGCGCAGCGAGAACGCCACGGTCACCCAGTGTCACACCGGCACCCGCGATCTCTCCGCGCATCTGAAGCGCGCCGACATCATTGTCGCCGCGGCCGGATCCGCCCACCTCATCCGCGCCGAGGACGTGAAGCCGGGTGCCGCCGTCCTTGACGTCGGTGTCTCGCGCAGCGCCGAGGGCAAGATCGTCGGAGACGTCCACCCGGACGTCGCCGAGGTGGCCGCGTGGATCTCCCCGAACCCCGGCGGCGTGGGCCCGATGACCCGCGCCCAGCTGCTCGTCAACGTCGTGGAAGCGGCGGAGCGCAGTGTCGGCTGACGGCGGGCCCGAGGACACCGCGGCCCGCGACACCGACCCCGACGCCGAGTCGGCCGTACGGGAGGCCGCGTCCGCGAACGGCGGGTCGGCCGTGCGGAGGTCGAGGGCGGTGAAGGGTGAGTCCGTCGTGCGGAAGGCGGGGTCCGTGAACGGTGAGGCCGGTCCTCGGGAGGCGGGGTCCGTGAACGGTGAGGCCGGTTCGGGGAAGGCGGGATCCGTGAACGGTGTGGCGGGTGTGCGGGAGGCGGAGGGCGCCGAGGGCGAGCCGGGTGCGCTCGACGCCGTGAGCGCGCCCGACGCCGAGGGGAAGCCGCGCCGCACCACACGGCGCTTCCCTCTGTTCACGAGGGACACCGCGCGGCCCGAGGGCGGCGGCCGGGCGGCGGGCGGCGACGCCCCGGCCCCGGCCCGCCAGTGGCCGATCCTCGCCGTGCTGTCGTCCGTCGGACTCGGCCTGCTGCTGACCGCCCTCGACGTGTTCCGGCTCGGCACGGTCCTGATCGGCGCCGCGCTGCTGGCCGGCGCCGTGCTGCGCTGGATGCTGCCCGATGTGGGCATGCTCGCGGTCCGCTCCCGCTTCACGGACATGCTCACGTACGGCGTGCTGGGCGTCGCCATCGTGCTGCTCTCGCTGATGGCACAGCCCAACCCGTGGCTGGTCATCCCGTTCCTGGACGACACGCTGCACTTCACCGTCCGCTGAGCCCCCCGCGCATGCCCTGAAGCAGGGCGCGGCCCGTCCCCTCCCCCGAGTAAGGACGGGCCGCGGCCGGGCGGCCGGACCGCCCGGATCAACCCTTCTGCACAGGCACCGCCTGTTCAACAGCCGTCAGTTCCCTGTGGCACGGAAGTGACCATTCCGCCATGGTGTCCGCGTCGCGTGACGGGAACCGTCCACCGCCCGGCGTCGTCAATCGCTCACGGGGAACGACACGGGAGCGCCTGGGAAGCGCTGCGGGAGGTGGGTGAGCGATGGGTGCCTGGCAGCCGCTGCCGGAGGAGCTTCCGGCGGAGGTACGGCACTTCGTCGAGCAGTTGCGACTGCTCAAGGACCGCACCGGGATGAGCCTGGTCGCGCTGGGCACGCGTACCGCGTACAGCAAGTCCTCCTGGCAGCGCTACCTCAACGCGAGCCAGCCGCCGCCCCGCCAGGCGGTCATCGCCCTGTGCCGGGTCGCGGGTGTCGCGGGCGAGGAGACCGAACGCTTCGGGGTGCGCTGGGAACTGGCGGTGCGGGCCTGGCCGCGTGAGCCCGTGCCGCCCGTGCCGCCCGTGCTCGTGCCGGAATCCGACGGCGTGTCCGGGCCACCGCCGCTCTCGGACGGGCTGTCGGACCGCGCCGACAGGACGACCGACGTGCCCCAGGCGACCTGGCTGCCCTCGGTCGGCCGGGACGCCGTCACCTGGGCACCGTCGGCCGGCAGGGTGTCACCGGCGTACGACATTCCCAGCCCCGCGTCGGTCAGCCGCCGGGTCGCCTCGGCGAAGGTCATGCCGGTGACAGGTGGCACGGCGTGCTTCTGCCGGGTGTTGAAGGACTTGTCCTGGCTGCCGTCGCTGCCCACCGGGCGGGCGATCCCCCGGTCGGGGTTGTGCACGTCGACGAGCTGGAGCTTGTGGATCTCCTGCGCCCCGGGCGGCGGCTCGACCACCACGACACGGTCCTGCCGGTAGTCGGCCCACTTCTTGTTGCCGTCCTTGAACCGCACGTCGGTCTTCGAGGCCTTTCCCTCGAAGGGGAGCAGCGGATTGCCGCAGGAGCACTTCACCGCGGGCAGTCCCTGTTGGTCGACCAGAATAGCGATTCCGGCCTGCAGCAGCGCGGCGTACGAAACCGCCTTGCCGTTCTTGTAGTCGTGATTCGTCACGAGAGTGTCGTGACGCAGTACGACGGGTGTGAGTCGATCGATATAACTCGGGATCTGATCGGTGCTTATATGCAGGACCCGCGCCCATTCCTGGGCCTTCGCCGAGTTCTTGGGGTCGGTGAGGAATTTCTTCAGCTTCGCCACGGCGCAGGTGCCGGGTTTCGTGCTGCCGCCCCACACGCCGGTGCCAGGGCCGGTGCCTGGGGCGGTACTGGGTGCGGGCGCCGGTGAGCCGCTTCCGGCGCTGCCGTCCGGGGCCCCGCCGTACAGTCCGGGGCTGTTACTGGCCTGCACGCCACCGCTGGGCCGGGCCTCGGGCAACTGGATGTCCGTGCCGAGCTGTCGGTCCTCCTTGAAGAAGGGGGAGACCGAGGAAACCCCCGCCGCCACGGCCCGCACCACGAACAACTGATCGGATTTGCTGCACCCGCTGACTATCAGTACCGAAACCAGCAGTAGAGCGAGCCTTCGGGCGGCGGAAAACCCCGCCCTTTGCATGGACGCACGAATTGACATGACCGCTCCCCCTGCGGTTTCCCCCGATGTCCCCCCATGCTACTGAACCGAAAAGCCTTTCACGCAAGGTGAATTGCAAAGTTAATTCAGCGGCCGCGTGCGTTGAGTGAGGCCAGATAGGCGTTGTACGCCTCGAGTTCCTTGTCGCCGTCGCGGTCTGCGGCCCGGTCCGTGCGGCGGGCCTGCCGCTTCTCGGAGGCGTACCACTGGAAGAGCAGCGCGATCAGCACGAGGACGGAGGGGATCTCGCTGAACGCCCAGGCGATACCGCCCGCGGCGCTCTGGTCGGCGAGCGCGTCGATGCCGAGCGAGGCGGGCGGGTTCTTGTACGTGTCGACCATCGGCGCGGACGCCATCATCAGCGCGATACCGAAGAACGCGTGGAACGGCATGCCCGCGAACAGCTCCAGCATCCGCATCAGATAGCCCGGCCGGTGCGGTCCGGGGTCGACGCCCATGATCGGCCAGAAGAAGACCAGGCCGACGGCGAGGAAGTGGCACATCATCGCGATGTGTCCGGTCTTGGAGCCCATCAGGAAGTCGAAGATGGGGGAGAAGTACAGCGCGTACAGGCTCGCGATGAACAGCGGGATCGTGAACGCCGGATGCGTGATGATCCGCATGTAGCGGCTGTGCAGGAACATCAGCAGCAGTTCACGCGGACCCTTGTTGCCTCGCGTGGCGGCCACCGGCAGTGCGCGCAGCGCCAGCGTGATCGGCGCCCCGAGCAGGATCAGGATCGGCGAGAGCATGCTGATCACCATGTGCTGCACCATGTGCACGCTGAACATGACCATGCCGTAGTCGTTCAGCTTGGTGCACATCACGAGCATCACGGTCAGCACGCCGAGCACGAAGGCGATGGTCCGCCCGACCGACCACTTGTCACCGCGCCGCGCGAGCCGCACGACCCCCCAGCCGTACAGGCCGAGTCCCACCAGGCAGGCGACGAGGAAGAACGGGTCCGCGGACCACACGAGCCCCCGCCCCAGCGTGAACGGCGGCAGATCCATGGTCATGCCGTGCCCGCTGTGATCCATCCGCCGGCTCCTGATTCGTACGTTGTGCGCTGTCTGTCCGAACCAGAGTAGAACTGACCCCGGCCACAACTGTGACCGGGGTCAGTGCAGCGCGAACGAACCCTCAGAGCACGCACTCCGCCTCGGCGTACCGCTCCTCGGGAACCGTCTTCAGGCTCTCCACCGCCTCCGCGAGCGAGACCATGACGATGTCGGTCCCCCGCAGCGCGGTCATCTTCCCGAAGTCGCCGCGATGCGCGGCCTCCACCGCATGCCACCCGAACCGCGTCGCCAGCACCCGGTCGTACGCCGTCGGCGTACCGCCCCGCTGGACGTGCCCGAGGATCACCGGCCGGGCCTCCTTGCCGAGGCGCTCCTCCAGTTCCAGGGAGAGCTGCCGGGCGATACCGGCGAAGCGCTCGTGCCCGTAGACGTCCTTGCCGCCCTCGTCGAATTCCATCGTGCCCGGACGAGGCTTCGCCCCTTCCGCGGCGACCACGATCGCGAACCGCTTGCCCGCCTCGAAGCGCTCGCCGACCCGCGCGGCCAACTCCTCGATGTCGAAGGGGCGTTCGGGGACGACGATGGCGTGCGCGCCCGCGGCCATGCCGGAGTGCAGGGCGATCCAGCCGGTGTGGCGGCCCATGACCTCCACGATCAGTACCCGCTGGTGGGACTCGGCGGTGGTCTTCAGCCGGTCCAGAGCCTCGGTCGCGACGCCCACGGCCGTGTCGAAGCCGAAGGTCACGTCCGTGACGGCGATGTCGTTGTCGATGGTCTTCGGCACGCCGACGATCGGCAGGCCGCCGTCCGAGAGCAGCCGGGCCGCCTTCAGCGTGCCCTCGCCGCCGATCGGGATGATCGCGTCGAGACCGAGCTCCTCGACATGGCCCTTGGCCCGTTCCACGCCGTCACGCAGCTGCGCGGGCTGGACCCGGGAGGAACCGAGGATCGTGCCGCCGCGAGCCAGGATGCCGCTCACCGCGTCGAGGTCGAGCTTCAGGTAGTCGCACTCCAGAAGCCCCTTCCAGCCGTCCCGGAAGCCGATGACCTCGTCGCCGTGGTCCACGACGGCGCGGTGCACGACGGACCGGATGACGGCGTTCAGGCCGGGGCAGTCGCCGCCGGACGTGAGGACACCAATGCGCATAGCCCGAAATACCTTCTCAACGTGGGCCGGGGACCGGACCACGCTGTCCGGCTGGAATCCCGGTCACCCTACCGGCGGGACGGGGTGGTGCCGTAGCGGGCGTCCGCCTGGTGGACGCGGCCGCACAAGTGAGCGGGCACCCGGTCAGGCGGGCCCGACCTGGGTACACCGTGCCGGATACGCCTCGGGCGCGCTTGAGGTATCCCTCGAGCGCGCCCTGCGGACATCCCGCACCGTTTGTCCGTTGTTGGCCGACCGTTCAGGCGGGCTGCTGCGCCGCGGCGATGCGCTCGCCCCGGAGCGCCTCGTACCAGCGGTCGTCGATCGGCGGCAGCGCGTTCACGTCGAGCGCCAGCTTCAGCAGCAGGTCCGCGATCTGCGGGTTGCGGGCGAGCACGGGCCCGTGCATGTACGTGCCGAACACCGTGTCGTTGTACGCGCCCTCGGTGCCGTCGCCGGTGCCGTTGCCCTTGCCGAGCCGCACCTGCGCGAACGGACGCGCGGTGGGGCCGAGGTGGGTGACGCCCTGGTGGTTCTCGAAGCCGGTCAGCTGCGGCAGGCCGAGGCGCGGGTCGATGTCTCCGAGTACGTCGCCGACGCACCGCTCGCCCTCGCCGCGCACCGAGACCACGTCGAGCAGGCCGAGGCCCGGCTCACGCTGTCCGAGGTCGTTGATGAACTCGTGGCCGAGGATCTGGTAGCCGGCGCAGACCGAGAAGACGATCGCGCCGTTGCCCACCGCGCGGTGCAGACCGCCGTCGCGGCGCAGGCGCTCCGCCGCGAGCCGCTGTGGCCGGTCCTCGCCGCCGCCGATCAGATAGATGTCGCCGGAGGTCGGGATCGGCTGGTCGCTGCGGACGTCGAGACGGGCGACGTCGAGACCGCGCTGGCGGGCCCGGCGCTCCACGACGAGGGCGTTGCCCTGGTCGCCGTAGGTGCTCAGCAGGTCCGGGTAGATCCACACCAGGCGCAGGCTGTTGTCACTCATTCTCTTGGTCCTCCGTGGCTGCTCAGTTGCCGACACGACGCCTCAAATCCTGGAATGCGGTGTAGTTCGCGATGACCTCGATGCGACCGGGCGGGGCGAGCCGCACCGCCTGGTCGAGGTTCTCGCAGACCTGGAAGGACTGGTTGGCGACCTCGAGACGCACGGCGAGGTCGAGCTTGCGGTCGCCGAGCACGAAGATCGGGTGCCCGGTCAGACGGGTGTAGTCGACGTCCCACAGCCAGGAGGTGTCGGTACCGTCGGCGCCCCGCGCGTTCACGGACAGGATGACCGGGGTCGGCGGCGGGTCGATCAGGGAGAACGTCTCGAGCCAGCCCGCGGGGTTCTTGGCGAGCAGCAGACGCAGGTCACGCTGCATGAACTGCACCACGTCATAGCGCCCGGCGACCGCCTGCACCTGGTACATGCGCTCCAGGGCGACCTGCGGGGGCACCCCGAAGACCGCGGCGACGGCGGCCGACGAGGCGGCGTTCGCCTTGTTGGCCCGGCCGGGCAGCTGGAGGTGGATCGGCCACGCGGAGCCGTGCGGGTCGAGGACGTGGTCCCCGGACAGCGCCCAGGTCGGCGTCGGACGGCGGAAGCCGCAGTCGCCGCAGAACCAGTCGTCGCCGGGGCGCTGCATCACACCGCCGCAGGACGGGCAGGACCAGGCGTCGTCCTTCCACATCTGACCGGCCGCCACCCACATGACGTTCGGCGAGGAGGAAGCGGCCCACACGACGAGCGGGTCGTCGGCGTTGGCGACCACGACGGCCTTGGAACCGGCCAGGCCCTCGCGCCAGTGCTCGGCCATCATCCGGGTCTCGGCGGCCCGGTCGAGCTGGTCGCGGGAGAGGTTGAGCAGGGCGATGCACTTCGGGTCGGTGTCGCGGGCGACACCCGCGAGGTACTTCTCGTCGACCTCGATGACCGCGAACTTCGCGTCCGAACCCCCGGCGAGAGCCGAGGTGATACCGGCCGGCATGTTGGCGCCCAGCGCGTTGGACACGACCGGGCCCGCGGCGCGCAGCGCCTCCGCGATCAGCCGGGTGGTCGTGGTCTTGCCGTTGGTCGCCGACACCAGGATCACGTCCAGGTGGGTGGCGAGCCTCGCCAGCAGATCGGGGTCGAGCTTGAGTGCCACCCGGCCGCCGATCACCGATCCGCTGCCGCGTCCGGCGGCCCGCGAGACGGCCGCCGCCGCCTTGCCCGCCGTCACGGCCAGCTTGGCCCGCGGCGTCAGCGGGTCCGAGTTGCCTGACATCGTTTCTCGATCCTCCTTGCGTACGCGCCGCGCCTCTGCCCCCGGCACCGTGTGGGCCTCAGCCTATCGAGATCCACTCACGTGCCCGAATCGCGGCACCTCCACGGTGCCCGCGCGACATTCGCGCGCCCATGAGGACCGTACCCTTGCCGCCATGCGACACGGCTCCATCCCCGGCACCCGAGGGCGCGTCCGGCCGGTGACTCTGCTCGGCGACCCCGTTCTGCACACACCGTGTGAAGACGTCACGGACTTCGGTCCCGAACTCGCCCGGCTCGTCGAGGACATGTTCGCGACGATGTACGCCGCCCAGGGCGTCGGCCTCGCCGCGAACCAGGTCGGCGTCGCCTCGCGGGTCTTCGTGTACGACTGCCCGGACGACGAGGACGTCCGCCATCTGGGACACGTGGTGAACCCCCGTCTCGTCGAGGCGGACGGAGTGGTCCTGCGCGGGCCGGAGGGCTGTCTCTCCCTGCCCGGCCTGGAAGCGGGGACGGAGCGGTACGACCACGCCGTGGTCGAGGGTTTCACGGTGGACGGGGAGCCGGTGTCGGTGCATGGCACCGGTTGGTTCGCCCGGTGTCTGCAGCACGAGTACGACCACCTGGAGGGTGGTCTGTACGTGGACCGGTTGAGCGGTTGGCGCCGGCGCCGGGTGATGAGGCAGGCGGCGCGGGCGTCCTGGGGGCGCTGAGCTCTGTCGGCCGGCTGCGGGTTGTCTCGGGTCGAGGGCGCAGTTCCCCGCACCCCTGAGGGGGCGCCGACCTGAGCGCCCCGTTTTTGGGGGCGCGGGGAACTGCGCGGCCAGCCACGACACTCCCGCAGCCGACAGCCGACAGCTGACAGCCGACAGCCGACAGCCGACAGCCGACAGCCGACAGCCGACCTCAGAACCCAGGACCCCCGACACGATCGCCGGCCGCGGCCAGCCGGCCCCACAGCAGGTCGGCCAGACTCCGTACCAACTCGGCCCGGGAGCAGGGCTGCTCACCGAGCCACCAGTCCCCGGCGGCATGCATCATGCCGACGATCCCGTGCCCCCACACCCGCGCCAGCTGCTGACTGCCCGGTCCGAGATCCACCCGTTCCTCGATGACCTCGGCCAACTCCTCGCCCATGCGGCGCAGCAGCGGCGCGGAGTGCTTGCCCAGGTCGAAGCCCCGGTCGGCGGACGAGGCGCCCTCCGTGGGATGCATCAGGAAGCGGTAGACCTGAGGGTGCGCCTCGATGGCCGCGAGATACGTGTCGAGCGTGGCCTCCACCCGCTCCCGGCGCTCCGCGGGCGCGTCCAGCGCGGCCCGCAGCGCTCCGAGGAGGGCGTCGGTGTGCCGCTTGGCCAGGGCCGCGTAGAGTCCGCCCTTGTCGCCGAAGTGGCGGTACAGGATCGGCTTGGTGATGCCCGCCTCGGCGGCGATGGCGTTCATCGAGGCGCCGGGGCCGTCGCGGAGCACCACTCTGTCGGCGGCCTCCAGCAGCTCGCGCCGGCGGCGGTCGGCGGACCTCTGCTGGTCGGTCCGCTGTGTGGTGTCCATGATCTCTCCCCACCCGTGGTGATTCGGTGACGCCTGCGCAAAGTAACACTCATCGGCCCATGCGCATCGAACGGGCTGCCGAGCTGAACGTGGGAGTTGACTTTTACTACTGATCAGTAACAGACTCCAGTTACCGCAAGTAACACTTTAGTGCAGTGCTGGAGGGGACATGGCCGAGTTCACCATGGAGCTCAACGACGAACAGAGGGAGGTCCGCGACTGGCTCCACGGGTTCGCCGCCGATGTGATCCGCCCCGCGGCCGCCGAGTGGGACGAGCGCGAGGAGACTCCCTGGCCGGTCATCCAGGAGGCCGCGAAGGTCGGCATCTACTCCCTGGACTTCTACGCCCAGCAGTACTTCGACCCGACCGGTCTCGGTATACCCATGGCCATGGAGGAGCTGTTCTGGGGTGACGCGGGCATCGCCCTGTCGATCGTCGGCACCGGCCTCGCCGCCGTGGGCGTCCTCGCCAACGGCACCGAGGAGCAGATCGGCACCTGGATCCCGCAGATGTATGGTGACGCTGCCGATGTCAAGGTCGCGGCCTTCTGCTCCTCCGAGCCCGACGCCGGCTCCGACGTCGCCTCGATGCGCACGCGTGCCGTCTATGACGAGGCCAAGGACGAGTGGGTGCTCAACGGCACCAAGACCTGGGCGACCAACGGTGGCATCGCCAATGTCCATGTCGTCGTCGCGGTCGTCGACCCGGACCTCGGCTCCAAGGGTCACGCCTCCTTCATCGTGCCGCCGAACACGCCGGGCCTCTCCCAGGGGCAGAAGTTCAAGAAGCACGGCATCCGCGCCTCGCACACCGCCGAGGTCGTCCTCGACAACGTTCGCATCCCCGGCTCCTGCCTGCTCGGCGGCAAGGCGAAGCTGGACGAGCGCCTGGCCCGCGCCCGGGAGCGCGCGAAGGCGGGTGGCGGTGAGCGGGTGAAGAACGCCGCGATGGCCACGTTCGAGGCGTCGCGTCCGGCCGTCGGGGCCATGGCGGTGGGCACGGCCCGCGCGGCGTACGAGGTCGCACTCGACTATGCGACGACGCGTGAGCAGTTCGGACGTCCGATCATCGACAATCAGGGTGTCGCGTTCCAGCTCGCCGACATGCGTACGTCGATCGACGCGGCGCGTCTGCTGGTGTGGCGGGCTTCGTGGATGGCGGTCAACGGGAAGCCGTTCACCGCGGCCGAGGGGTCGATGTCCAAGTTGTTCGCCAGTGAGACGGCGAAGAAGGTCACCGGGCAGGCGATCCAGATCCTGGGTGGAAATGGCTACACCCGTGAGTATCCGGTGGAGCGGATGCACCGTGATGCGGCCATTTACACCATCTTTGAGGGTACGAGTGAGATTCAGCGGCTCGTGATTGCGCGGACGCTGTCGGGAATGCCGATTCGCTAGAGGTGTCCGGCGCAGCCCCGCCCCCTGAAGACGGGGCGCCACCCTCACCGGTGTTTCAGAGGGGTGAGTTGCTCGATGTCGTACCTCGCCCTCAGTTCCTCGATCGCCGCATGGTCGGGTGGACCGCCCGAACCCAGGATCTCGAGCAGCTCCTCGAAGTAGCGCTCGTGGTCCGGGGGCGGGGAGGCCTGGAAGAACATCTTCGCCTGGGTCTCGGTGGGGTTGGAGAAGGCGTGCGGACAGCCCGGGGGCACGACGATGACCGTGCCCGGGGTCGCCCGTACCACCCTGCTGCCCGAACTCGACTCCCACTTCTGCCAGTTGTCGGGGGTCCGGATCAGGGGCTCGAAGGCGAGCACGTCCAGCTCGCCTTCGAGCACGTAGAACAGCTCCTCGCTGCGCGTGTGCACATGGGCGCCCACGTCGAACCCGGGCGGTACCAGTACCTCGAAGGTGGACGCCGTGCGCGAGTGTGAGCCGGTCACCTTGAACGTCACGTGCTGGGCCGGGGTTTGTACGATCCGGCCGTGACCGGGTGGTACGAGAAGCCCTTCGGTCATGGTCATCAGTCGCTCACCACGTCACGGGCAGGGCCTCGGGGCCACGGATCAACGCGCCTTTCCTGAACGGGACCTGACTCGGGGGGACGGCGAGCCGCAGCCCCGGCATCCGTTCCAGAAGCGCGTCGACCAGGAGTTCCGACTCCAGCCTGGCCAGCATCCCGCCCGGGCAGTAGTGCGGGCCGAAGCCGAACGCCACATGCGGATTGGGGCTGCGCTCGAAGTCGATGTGCTCCGGGTCCGGGAAGACCTCCGGGTCGCGGTTGGCGGCCAGGTACGAGACGTAGACCGGGTCGCCGGCCCGGATCAGTACGCCCCTGATCTCGATGTCCTGCCTCGCGATCCGCGACAGGCCGACCGTGTTGCGGTGCGGGATGTAGCGCAGCAGCTCGTCGATGGCCTGGGGGCGGATCTCCGGGTCGGAGCGCAGCCGGTCGGCCAGCGCCGGGCGGGTCATGAGCAGGTAGAACATCTGCCCGCTGTTGTTCGTGACCGCCTCGCCGCCGATCTGGAGGAGGACGGCGAGTCCGACGGCTTCCTCCAGATCGATCTCGTCCCGGCCCACGGCGGCGCCCAGCAGCGAGGTGACGTCCTCGTCCCTGCTGCCGCTCCGGGCGCCGATGAGCTTCCTGAAGTAGGCGCCCATATCCTCCTTGGCCTTCTCGCTGACCTCGGCACCGTGCGAGGAGGACAGGATCAGCTGCGTCCTGGTGTGTATGCCCTGCCGGTCGTCGGCCGGGACGCCCATCAGCTCGCAGATGACCGCGATGGGGAAGGGACTGAGGATCGCCTCGGTGAGATCGGCGGGCGGTCCGACCCGCAGCAGCTCGTCGACCATCTCGTCGAGCGTGCGCCGGGCCCTGACGCGGACCCGCTCCACCCCGCGCGCCGTGAAGGCCGCGGCCACCGAGCGGCGCAGCCGGGTGTGGTCGGGCGGGTCCAGGAAGCCCACCGCGCCCCGGGCCGGGATGAAGTGCGGGGCGAGCCGGGTGACCGGCTGGTCCATGACCGCCTCGCGGCCGAACCGCGGGTCGTTGGCGACCATGCGCACATCGTCGTGGCGGGTCACCAGCCAGGCCCAGCCCTCGCCGTTGGGCAGCTGGATCCGGGTGACCGGTCCCTCGCGCATCAGCTCGGTCAGGACCGGGTCGAAGTCCACGCCCTTCAGGTCGAGGGCGGGCCAGTGCCGGACAGGCGGCAGTGGCCCGGTGATCGTCTTCTGGGTCATTCGGGTTCACACCATCTCGTCGTTGGCGTTGCGCCAGCGGCCCAGGGCCATTTCCGCGGTGATGCCGGGGCCGAAGCCCGCGAGCAGTCCGCGTGCGGAGTGCTCGGCGCCGCCCTCGTCGAACAGCCGGCGCAGCGCGTCCAGGACGACGGCGCTGGCGATGTTCCCGTACTCGGTGAGGGTGGCCCGGCTGAACCGGAAGGCCTCCGGCGCGACCTCGAGGTACTTGCTGAGGTCGTCGAGGATCCTGGGGCCGCCCGCGTGGATGATGTAGAAGTCCAGGTCGGAGGCGTCCCAGTCGTGCTGTCGCGCGAGGGCGTGGAGGGCTGGGGCGAGCGGTTCCATCGTCCCGGGAACCCGCTTGTCCAGTAGGAAGTGGAAGCCCGTGGCGCGGACGTCGTACATGATCCAGTCCTCGGTCTTGGGGATCAGGTAGGAGCCGTTGCGCTCCAGGTGGATGCCGGTGCCGCCGTTGCCGCGGACGACGGCGGCGGCGATGCCGTCGCCGAACAGGCCGTTGCAGAGCAGCGAGCCGACGCTGAGGTCGGTCGGCTGGTAGCAGAGCGAGCAGAACTCGCAGGCCACGATGAGCGCGTTGGCGTCGGGGTACGCCGTGCAGAAGTCGTGGGCCCGGTTGATCGCGGCGCCGCCGGCCGCGCAGCCCAGCTGGGCTATGGGTATCTGCCGGGTGTCGCTGCTGAAGTCCATCGAGTTGATCAGCCAGGCCGTGAGCGAGGGCATCATGAACCCGGTGCACGAGACGTAGATGATCATGTCGATGTCGGTGGTGAGCAGCTCGGCGTCGTCCAGTGCCCGTTGTATGACGGCGGGGACGCGGGCCTTGGCCTCAATCTCGTAGACCTTGTTGCGTTCCTCGAAGCCCGGGTGTTTCAGCGTCTCCTCGATGGGCTGCACGATGTGCCGGGTTTGGACGCCGGTGTTCTCGATCAGCCGGAGTGCCAACGGCAGCTGGGGGTGGTCCTCATGACGGGAGCGGGCCAGCTCCAGCGTCTCCTCCATGGTGATCACGTATTCCGGCACGGAGACCGAAGGTCTGCACAAAGTCGCCATGACACGCGCCTTCTTTCGCCTTCCGGGGAACTCTCGTGCCCCGGCGGAAGGGTGGTTCACCCACGGGGGCGGTTCACCCACCGGGGTGGTCCATCCACGATCACCCGGAAGCGTGGGGATCTCTCGTCGGGTTACTCCATTCCGGGGATTCTTGGGAGGGTGCGGGAGCACGCGGGAAGAGGCCCCGGGACGGCCGAACCGAAGGAGTACGCCATGGTGCGCACGGCCAGGGAACTGCTGGAGGACGCCACGGCGAAGCTCGCCCCGGACCCCCACGCCAACCGGCTGTTGCCCCTCATCGCGCGGGGCGCGGCCCAGCGTTCCACGCTCGCCGCCCTCGCCCTCGAACAGCGCCATGTGATGGCCGCGGACCGCCGTGCGTTCCTGCATCTGGCCGAGCGTCCGGACGTCGAGCCGCAGAGTGCCGCCTTCTTCGCCCTCCTCGCGGAGGGTGAGGCTCTGGCCCAGGACCGGCTGGGTGCCTTTGCCGACGCCTGCGGGGTGGACGAGGCGCGGGCGGCGGCCTACGAGCCGCTCGCGGACTGCCAGGCCTATCCCGCGTACGTCGCGTGGCTGGCCCTGAACGGCTCACCGGCCGACGTGGTGCTCGCACTGAGCGCCAACTTCGCGACGTGGGGCGGCTATTGCTCGGCGATCGCCGAAGCCCTGCGCCGCCAGTACGGCTTCGGTGGCGAGGTGTGCGGCTTCTTCGACTTCTTCGCGGCACCCGCCCCGGAGCTGGAGCGGAAGGCGCTCACGGCTGTACAGGCGGGGCTGGACGCGGGGCGGATCGGGGAGACCGAGGTCCTCCGGTACGGGCGGCTGCTGCAGAGCTACGAGGCGAAGTTCTGGCACGCCCTGTGGGAACTCGACCAGCGGCCGGCCTGAGGGCGCGTCCGCCCGGCGCGCGGACCGGGCGGACGCGCGCCGTCAGTCGGACGTCGTCCCGCTGCTGTGCGCGATGCAGGCCACGTCGATGCGGTCGGCGAGTTTGGCGAGTTCGATGGTCAGCGTCGCCACCGTGTCCTCGTCGAGTCCGTCCTGGCCGGCCTCCACCAGGTGCAGCCACCGGCCGCCCACCGTGCGCAGCAGTTTGCTGACGTCGGCGGCCGCCACCTGCAACGTGCCGCGGTCGTCGACGATCAGAGGCAGGGTCACTTCGCGGTTCACAGGGGGATCGTAGCTGCGGAACGCTTACGCTCCGTGCCATACCGTGGTGATGTTGCAGAACTCGCGGATTCCGTGCCCCGACAGCTCACGTCCGTAGCCGGACCGCTTGGCCCCGCCGAACGGGAACGCCGGGTGGGAGGCGGTCATGCCGTTGAAGAACACGCCGCCCGCCTCCAGGTCGCGTACGAAACGGTCCACCTCGGCCTCGTCATTCGTCCAGACGTTCGAACTCAGCCCGAACGGCGTGTCGTTCGCGAGCGCCACCGCCTCGTCCAGATCGGCGGCGCGGTAGAGCGTGGCTACCGGCCCGAAGGTCTCCTCCTGGTGGACGCGCATCTCGGGGGTGATGTCGGTGAGGACGGTCGGCGCGTAGTACCAGCCGCGCTCCGTGAAGCCTTCGGGGCGCTCGCCGCCGCACAGCACGGTCGCGCCGTTCTCCACCGCGTCGTCGACGAGTTCCTCCAGGTCACCGCGGCCCTGTTCGGTGGAGAGCGGGCCGATGTCGGTGTCCTCGTCCAGCGGATCGCCGACCTTCAGCGCCTTCATGCCGGCCGCGAAGCGTTCGGCGAAGGCGTCGAACACGTCCGTGTGCACGATGAACCGCTTGGCGGCGATGCACGACTGCCCGTTGTTCTGCACCCGGGCCGTCACCGCGGTTTTCGCCGCCCGGTCCACGTCGGCGGACGGCATGACGACGAACGGGTCGCTGCCGCCCAGCTCCAGCACCGTCTTCTTGACCTCGTCCCCGGCGACCGAGGCCACCGAGCGCCCCGCCGGTTCACTTCCGGTCAGCGTCGCCGCCTTGACCCGGGGGTCGCGCAGGACGTCCTCCACGGCGCCCGAGCCGATCAGCAGCGTCTGGAAACAGCCCTCGGGGAAGCCCGCCCGGCGGAACAGGTCCTCCAGGTAGAGGGCGGTCTGCGGCACGTTCGAGGCATGCTTGAGCAGGCCGACGTTGCCCGCCATCAGGGCGGGCGCGGCGAACCGGACCACCTGCCAGAGCGGGAAGTTCCACGGCATGACGGCCAGCACCGGGCCCAGCGGCCGGTAGCGCACCAGGACGCGGGAGGCGCCGGAGTCCTTGACGTCGGAGCCGGCGGGCTCCTCGTCGGCGAGCAGCTCCTCGGCGTGGTCGGCGTACCAGCGCATCGACTTCGCGCACTTGGCGGCCTCCGCGCGGGCCTGCTTGACGGGCTTGCCCATCTCCGTGGTCATCACCCGGCCGATGTCGTCCCGTTCCTCGTCGAGGAGGTCTGCCGCCTTGTGCAGCAGCCGGGCCCGCTCGGCGAAGGACGTGGTGCGATAGTCGCGGAACGTGGTCTCGGCCCTGGCGAGCCTCCGCTCGATCTCCTCGGCGCCGAGCGCGTCGTACGTCTTGAGCGTCTCGCCGTTCGCCGGGTTCACCGTCGCGATGGGCATGGCCGACCTCCTGAAGCGGGCTGTTCTTCGAGCGGGCAGTTCTCCATAAGTCTCTACAGGCCCGAGTGCTCCGCCAGCCGGTCGAGAAACGCCGCCTGCGCCGGCACGATCAGCTCCCCGGCCCGGTCAAGGCCGAACCATTCCACCCGGTCCAGCTCGGGAAACTCCTGCCGCAGCCCCGACTTCGGCGGCCACTCCATCTCGAAGGTGCCCGGGACCACGGTCGCCGGGTCGAGGTCCGCCTCGATCGCCCAGGCCGTGACGACCTTGCCGTTCTTCTGCTCGACCTCGCCGAGCGGGACGGCCTCGCCGTCGGGCGGCGGCAGCCCCAGTTCCTCCTGGAACTCCCGGCGCGCCGCGTCCCAGGCGGTCTCGTCGGGCTCGTACTCGCCCTTGGGCACGGTCCATGCCCCGGCGTCCCGCCGCGCGAAGAACGGGCCGCCCATATGGCCGAGCAGCACCTCCGGACCGTCGTCGGCGCGCCGGTACAGCAGCAGTCCCGCACTGCGCTTCCCCTTCACGGGGCCACCTCCGGGTGTGCGGCGAGCAGGGTCTGGACCGTGTCGGCCTGCGCGGGCGTCTTGTCCTCGCGGTAGCGCACCACGCGGGCGAAGCGGAGGGTGACCCCGGCCGGGTAGCGGGTGGACCTCTGCAGACCGTCGTAGGCGATCTCCACGACGAGTTCGGGCCGTACGGTGACCACGTGGCCGCTGTCCTCGACGGCCAGCTCCCGGAGGCGCTCGGTCTGCCAGACCAGCATCGCGTCCGTCATGCCCTTGAAGGTCTTGCCGAGCATCGCGAAGGAGCCGTCCGCGGCGCGGGCCCCGAGGTGCAGGTTGGAGAGCTTGCCGGTGCGCCGCCCGTGGCCCCACTCGGCCGCCAGGACCACCAGGTCGAGGGTGTGCACGGGCTTGACCTTCAGCCACGACGCCCCGCGCCGGCCCGCGCTGTAGGGGGCGTCCAGGGCCTTCACCACGACACCTTCGTGACCGCGCTCCAGCGTCTCGGCGAGGAATCGTTCCGCCGAGGGGATGTCCTCGGGGCCGTGAGCGAGGGCGCGCCGCACCCGCATCGGCTCGGGCACCAGCCGCGCCAGCTCCGCGTGCCGTTCGGCGAACGGCAGATCCAGCAGATCCCGCCCGTCGACCGACAGCGTGTCGAAGAAGACGGGAGAGACCGGCACGCTCTTGGCGGCCGTGGCCACGTCCACCCGCGAGCCCACCCGCCCGGCCGTCTCCTGGAAGGAGCGCGGCCGCCCGACCTCGTCCAGTGCGATCACCTCGCCGTCCAGGATGAACCGGGTGCCCTGCAACTCCACCGCTGCGGAGGTGAGTTCGGGCAGCCGGTCGGTGATGTCGTCGAGGGTGCGAGTGTAGATCCGTACGTCGTCGCCGTCGCGGTGCAGCTGTACGCGGATGCCGTCGAGCTTCTCCTCGACGGCACACGCGCCCAGCTTCTCCACGGCCTCGGACACGGACGTGGCGCTGTGGGCGAGCATGGGCAGCACCGGGCGGCCCACCGTGAGCCGGAAGTCGTCCAGGGCCCCCGGGCCGTCCGTCAGCAGCGCCTGCGCCACCGTCTTCAGCGATCCGGCGAGCATCACCGCCCGCCGCACGTCCGCGGCGGGCGCGCCGGTCGCCTCGGCGAGCCCCTCGACCGCGACCGCGTCCAGCGCGCCCTGCCGCACCTCGCCGGTGAGCAGCCCGAACAGGAACCGCTGCTCGTCCTCGGTGGCCGCCGCGCGCAGCTCGTCCATCAGCCGCCTGCGCTCCGCCTGCGAACCGGTGCCCGTGACCGCGCCGACCTCCGTCAGCCGGGCGTCCACGTCCCGCACCGTGAGCGAGGGCTCGGGCGCCGGCGGCACAGGCCCGCTCAGCAGCTTCCAGCCGATGCCGAGCCGCCCCTGCGGGAGACGGCCCGCCAGATACGGGATCACGATCGGCACGTCGTCCGCTTCGGCGTCCCGGAACAGCTCGGCGAGCAGGGCGGTCTTCCGGGACCGCGCCGAGGTGGCGGCGACCTCCCGGGACACACGGGCGAGCCGGGCGAGCAGCATGGAGCCATGGTGCTACGGAGGGACGCCGTCCACACCCGGGCGGTTCAGCTCCAGGGCCGGGCCGCGTCGAGGTCGGCGAAGAGCAGCTCGCCGTTGAGCGTGGCCGCCGCCCGGTAGCCCGCGCCCGCGGCGTTCACGACCTGCTCGGCGAAGCCCACCGCGTTGCCCGCCGCCCAGACGCCGGGCACGGTCGTCAGGCCCGTCTCGTCGACCACCGGGTACGTGCCGAACGGGGTCTCGCGCAGCTCGGCGCCCAGCCGCTGGAACAGGTCGTTGCGGGGGACCGCGCGCGGCGCCACGAAGAGCGTCGAGCGGTCGTGGACGGTGCCGTCCGCGAGCCGGATCCCCGTGAGCCGGTCGTCCTCGACGACGAGCCCCGCGACCTCACCGGACACCACGGCGGCCCCGGCCGCGGCGAGCCGCCTCGTGTCGTCGGCCGTCAGCTCCTCCTCGGCGACCGTGTGCAGGAACAGGGTGACGTCCTTCGACCACTGGGAGACCATCAGCGCCTGGTGGACGCTCATCGGCGAGGCGGCCAGCACCCCGAAGGACTTGTCGCGGACCTCCCAGCCGTGGCAGTACGGGCAGTGCAGCACGTCCCGCCCGAAGCGCTCGGCGACACCCGGGACCGTCGGGAGCTCGTCCGCCAGCCCGGTGGCGAGGATCAGCCGCCGCGCGTGCACGGTCCGTCCGGCCGCGAGCTTCACAAGGAACTCGCCGCTGCGTTGCCGGGACACGTCCACCGCCCGGTCCCGGACCAGATCGACGCCGTACCGCGCGATCTCCTCGCGCCCCGCGGCGAGGAACTCCGCGGGCGGCATGCCGTCCCGGGTCAGATAGCCCTGCAGATGCGCGGCCGGCGCGTTGCGCGGCTCGCCCGCGTCGACGACGAGCGTGCGGCGCCGGGCCCGGCCGAGGACCAGTGCGGCGGACAGGCCGGCCGCGCCGCCTCCGACGACGACGGCCTCGTACCTCTCGGTCATGTCGGTCATGGTGACCACCTCCACCGGAGACGGTCGCCCCGCCGGTGCCGCATTGACAAACGGCTTTGCCGAATCTGCAATAGAGGCATGAGCAAGGGCATGGATGACGATTCCCGGACGGACGAGGTGCTGGCCGAGGTCGGGCCGAGACTGCGGCGCATCCGCAAGGAGCGGGGCGCGACACTCGCCGGCCTGTCCGAGGCGACCGGCATCTCCGTGAGCACGCTGTCGCGGCTGGAGTCGGGGCTGCGCAAGCCCAGCCTGGAGCTCCTGCTGCCGATCGCCCGGGCCCACGAGGTGGCGCTGGACGAGCTGGTCGGCGCGCCGCCGGTGCGCGACCCGCGCGTACGCGCCCAGCCGATCGTGCGCGGCGGCCGCACCCACTGGCCGCTCACCCGGCAGCCCGGCGGACTCCAGGCGTACAAGGTGCTCGAACCGCAGCGCAAGCTCGAGCCGGAACCCCGGACCCACGAGGGCTATGAGTGGCTGTACGTGATGTCGGGGCGGCTGAGGCTCGTGCTGGCCGACCATGACGTGGTGCTCGGTCCGGGGGAGGCCGCCGAGTTCGACACGCGGGTGCCGCACTGGTTCGGGTCGACGGGAGAGGGGCCCGTGGAGTTCCTGAGCCTGTTCGGGCCACAGGGGGAGCGGATGCACGTGAGGGCGCGTCCGACCCGCTCGTGAGGGCGTGACGCACACGACTGTTCCCTGATCGGCAAGCGACCGCTTAGTATGCGGTCGAGCCCGGTCAGACAGAGCAGTCCCGTGGAGGCCCCGCATGCAGGCATGGCAAGTACACCAGCTCGGCGAACCGAGCCAGGTGATGCAGCTCCAGGACGTGGAGCGACCGGTGCCCGGTGAGGGGCAGGTCCTGCTCAGGGTGCGCGCGGCGAACATCAACTTCCCGGACGTGCTGATGTGCCGCGGGCACTACCAGGTCAGGCCGCCGCTGCCGTTCACGCCCGGTGTGGAGATCTGCGGCGAGACCGAGGACGGGCGCCGCGTGCTGGCCAACCCCGCGCTGCCGCACGGCGGTTTCGCCGAGTACGCCGTCGCGGACGCCGCCGCCCTGCTGCCCGCGCCCGACACCCTTGACGACGCCGAGGCGGCCGCCCTGCACATCGGCTACCAGACGGGGTGGTTCGGTCTGCACCGCCGGGCCCGTCTCGAAGCCGGCGAGACGCTGCTCGTCCACGCCGCCGCCGGAGGGGTCGGCAGCGCGGCCGTGCAGCTGGGGAAGGCGGCGGGCGCCACCGTCATCGGCGTGGTCGGCGGGGCCGACAAGGTGGCCGTGGCGCGCGAGCTGGGATGCGACGTCGTCATCGACCGACGTACCCAGGACGTCATCGCAGCCGTGAAGGAAGCCACCGGCGGCCGGGGTGCCGACGTGATCTACGACCCCGTCGGCGGCGAGGCGTACACCCAGTCCACCAAGGTCGTCGCCTTCGAGGGCCGGATCGTCGTCGTGGGCTTCGCCAGCGGCTCGATCCCCAGCCCGGCGCTCAACCACGCCCTGGTGAAGAACTACGCGATCCTCGGCCTGCACTGGGGCCTGTACGGCACCAAGAACCCCAAGCTGATCCAGCACTGTCACGAGCAGCTCACCGAGCTGGCCGCGCGCGGTGCCATCAAGCCGCTGGTCAGCGAGCGCGTGCCGCTGGGCGGCGGCGCGGCCGCCGTGCAGCGGGTCGGCGACGGTGTCACCACCGGCCGGGTCGTCGTGGTGCCCTCTCTCGGGAACGGAGCAGCCGCATGACCGACGCAGCCGAACTGCGCACCCGTACGAAGGAGTTGCTGGCGGCGCACCCGCCCGCGACCACGGACCGGCTCGATTTCCTCAAGGCCCGTTTCGACGCGGGACTCGCCTGGGTGCACTACCCCGAGGGCCTCGGCGGGCTCGGCGCCCCGCGCACCCTCCAGGCCGTCGTCGACGCCGAACTGGAGGCCGCCGGCGCCCCCGACAACGACCCGCGGCGCATCGGCATCGGCCTCGGCATGGCCGCGCCGACCATCCTCGGCTTCGGCACGGAGGAGCAGAAGCGCGACTTCCTCAGGCCGTTGTGGGTCGGCGAGGAGGTCTGGTGCCAGCTCTTCAGCGAGCCCGGTGCCGGGTCCGACCTGGCCGCGCTCGGTACCCGTGCCGTCCGGGAGGGCGACAACTGGGTGGTCAACGGGCAGAAGGTGTGGACCTCCAGCGCCCACCTCGCCCGCTGGGCCATCCTCATCGCCCGCACCGACCCGGACGTGCCCAAGCACCGCGGCATCACGTACTTCATCTGCGACATGACCGACCCGGGTGTCGAGGTGCGGCCGCTGCGCCAGATCACCGGCGAGGCCGAGTTCAACGAGGTCTTCCTCACCGACGTCCGCATTCCCGACGCGCACCGGCTGGGTGAGGCCGGTGACGGCTGGCGGGTCGCGCAGACCACGCTCATGAACGAGCGTGTCTCCATCGGCGGTATGCGCATCCCGCGCGAGGGCGGCATGATCGGCCCGGTCTCCAAGACCTGGCGCGAGCGTCCCGAACTGCGCACCCACGATCTGTACCAGCGGCTGCTGAAGCTGTGGGTGGAAGCCGAGGTCGCCCGGCTCTCCGGCGAACGGCTGCGCCAGCAGCTCGTCGCGGGCCAGCCCGGCCACGAGGGTTCCGGGATGAAGCTCGGATTCGCCCGCCTCAACCAGGAGATCAGCGGCCTGGAGGTCGAACTCCTCGGCGAGGAAGGCCTGCTGTACGAGGACTGGACGATGCGCCGACCGGAACTGGTCGACTTCACCGGCCGCGACGCCGGCTACCGCTATCTGCGCTCCAAGGGCAACAGCATCGAGGGCGGGACCAGCGAGGTCCTGCTGAACATCGTCGCCGAACGCGTGCTGGGCCTGCCGTCCGAGCCGCGCACCGACAAGGACGTCGCGTGGAAGGACCTCGCCCGATGACAACACAGAGCACCCAGCCCGATCTGCTCTACTCGGAGGAGGAAGAGGCGCTGCGCGCCGTCGTCCGCGGCCTCCTCTCCGACCACTGCGACGCGGCGGGTGTCATCGCCCGCACCGAGTCGGACACCCCGCACGACCCCGAGCTGTGGAAGGCGCTCTCGGACGGGATGGGCCTGGCGGGCCTGCTCGTGCCCGAGTCGCTGGGCGGCCAGGGCGCCACCCACCGCGAAGTCGCCGTGGTGCTGGAGGAGCTGGGGCGTGCGGTCGCGCCGGTGCCGTATCTGACCAGTGCCGTCGTCGCCACCGAGGCGCTGCTGGCCTGCGAGGGCGAGGAGGCCGCCGGGCTGCTTTCGGCGCTGGCGTCGGGCCGGACGATCGGCGCGCTCGCCGTCGCGCTGTCCGTGCCCCCCGGCGGCGCCCACAAGACCGTACGGAACGAGGGCGGCTGCCTGTACGGGGAGCTGACGGGGATCGCGGACGCGGCGGTGGCCGACGTGCTGCTGGTTCCGGCGGACGACGGCGGGCTGTACGCGGTGGACGGGGACGCCGTGACGGTCACCCCGCAGGTGTCCCTCGACCTCACCCGGCCGCTCGCCACGGTCGCCTTGGACGGGGTGCGGGCACGTCCCCTCGGCGCCGCCGAACCCGCCGTACGACGGGCCCTGCGCAGCGGCGCCGGACTGCTCGCCTCCGAACAACTCGGTCTCGCCGACTGGTGCTTGACCGAGACGGTCCGCTACCTCAAGGAACGCAAGCAGTTCAACCGGCCCGTCGGCGGATTCCAGGCGCTCAAGCACCGGCTCGCGCAGCTGTGGCTGGAGGTCGTCAACACACGCGCCGCCGCCCGCGCCGCCGCCGACGCGCTCGCGACCGGCAGCGCGGACACCGACGTGTCGGCCGCCGTCGCCCAGGCGTACGCGGCGCCCGTCGCCGTCCACACCGCCGAGGAGGCCCTCCAACTGCACGGGGGCATCGGGATGACCTGGGAGCACCCGGTTCACTTGTATCTGAAGCGGGCCAAGGCGGACTCGATCGCGTATGGCACGGCGGGAGCCCACCGCGCGGCGCTGGCCGAACTGGTGGACCTGCAAGCCCCCTGACGTACATCTGCCGGAGGCCCGCCCCACCAGGGGCGGGCCTCTTGGCATGCGCACCGCGGGTGAAGTGAACGGACAGCGGCAGTCCGGCCAACTCCCTTCACCACAGGGTGTGTTGGGCTGCCCAGGACCGCATACTCGCTGAGGTCCGTAGCGCACCCTTCAAGGGAGGCAGAGCATGGCCCTCACCACCCGTCGCAGAGCCCTCACCACCCTCGGCGCCGCCCTGGCGGGCTCGGTCGCCCTGCCCGCCTCGCGAGCACTGGCGGGGGAGGAGAAGCACCACACGCGCCCCCTGTGGCGTGCCCACGCGCACAACGACTACGAGCACCCGCGCCCCCTGTTCGACGCCCTCGACCACCGCTTCGGCAGCGTCGAGGCCGACATCTACCTCGTCGGCGACCAACTCCTCGTCGCCCACGACCCGGCCGACCTCGACCCGACCCGCACCCTCGAATCCCTCTACCTCGCCCCGCTCGCCGCCCGAGTGAAGGCCAACCGCGGCTCGGTCTACCGGGGTTACCGGGGGCCCCTGCAACTCCTCATCGACATCAAGACCGAGGGCTCGTCGACGTACCTCGAACTCGACCGCCATCTGAGCCGCTACCCGCACCTGTTCACCACCTACGCGCACGGCCGGGTGCGCCCGGGGCCGATCACCGCGGTGATCTCCGGCGACCGCGCCGCCCGTACGCCCATGGAGGCGCAGAGCGTGCGGCGCGCCTTCTACGACGGCCGGCTGACCGACCTCGGCAGCGCGGCCCCCGCCTCCTTCATCCCGCTGATCTCGGACAACTGGACGCTCAACTTCACCTGGCTGGGTGACGGCCCGTTCCCCGATGCCGAGCGTGCGAAGTTGCGCGGCATCATCGCGGCGGCCCACCGGCGCCACCAGAAGGTGCGGTTCTGGGCGACGCCCGACCTGGCGGGCCCGGCACGCGAGGCGCTGTGGGGCGAACTGCTGGCCGCCGGCATCGACTACTTCAACACCGACGACCTCGCCGGGCTCGAAGCCTTCCTCGACGCGCACGAGTAGACGCGCACGAGTAGACGCGTGCGCGTAGCACGCACGCGAGTGGACGCGCACGAGCAGGTGCACGCGCTGGTGTGCGAGTGGGCGTAGACACCACACGTTCGGAGGACACGTCAGCCGCCCGGACGAACCCTCCGCTACGCGACACTTGCGGCCGAAAGCCGCGGTGTCGACGTGGCGGAGGAGGTTGACGATGGCCATTTCCATCTCTGTGGTGGTACTGCTCCTGATCCTCGCGGTGGTCTTCCTGCGCAACGGCGCGCTGAAACCCTCGCACGCGGTGGTCTGCGTACTGCTCGGCTTCTATCTGTCGACCACCAGCATGGCGCCGACCATTCAGAACGGGCTCACCGCGACGGCCGACATCGTGAGCAGCCTGCGCCCCTGACGTGCGGGTCCAGGTGCGTGTCAGCCCTGTGTCAGCTGTGTGAGAACACCCCGATGCCGTTGGGGACCGGGCGTTCGGTGCCCCCGGAGGGGTGGTTGAGGACGCTCACCGCGCCCGCTCCCGGCATCCGCGCGACCATGGTCGTGGAGCCGCCCCCATCCAGACCGAACGCGTCGACGGAGCCCAACGTCCGCATGGTGTGCGCCACTTCCGCGATGGTCAGTCCACCGCGGTAGGCGGGCGCGCCGTCGAGGGCGAGCAGAAGCAGGCGCCGCCCCTTGTTGGCGATGCCCACGGCGGTCCGTACGGCCGAGGTGGTGTTGTTCAGACCGGGCAGCGGCTGCCCGTGAGTGACGATCGGATGGCCGCCGATCGCGAAGCGGTACCGGATCCGGCTGCCGCCCGCGACGAGCCAGTGCTGAATGCGGACCGCCTGCCCCTTCGCCAGCTCGCGCAACTGCCGCGCGCCCGCCTCGCGCCCCACCAGCACGGTGGTGCCGGACACGATGGGACCGCTGCCGGGTGTGGTGGCCGCCGACACGACCCGGCCGCGGCGGACCGTCACCTCGTAGGTGTCCGCGCTGCAGGGCGCGGCGCGGTCGATGTCGGTGCCGCAGACGGCCCGCTTCCGGGAGACACCGCCCCAGGCCGAGGTGAACGCGCCGATCGAACCCTGCGGCAGCGCGTACTGGTTGAGCCCACCGAGCGCCCACCGCCCCCGGGAGCTGCGCACGGAACCGTCGAGGGCCAGACTGTCCAGCCGGGCCCGGCCGTCCAGGCCCACACCGAGCACGTCCTTCGTGGTCGTGCCGGGCGGCAGGGCGGGGCCGAAGCGCTGACCGTCCGGGACCGCCGCCTTGAGGATGCGGCTGTTCGCGATCGCCGGACCCACGGTCGCGCCCGTGGCCTCGACCCCCGGATGCTGGGTCTCGGAGATGTCGAAGAAGTCACCGTTGACGCCGGCGACGGCGCCCTGCGCCTCGGCCAGCCGGGAGACGGCCGCCCGGGAGGCCACGGCCGCGGAGTGGAGGAGATCGACCCGCACATGACGGTTGCTCAGATCGACGCTCAGTACGTGTGCGCGTGCCACGCCGTGGGCGGCCGGGACGTCGAACTCCTTGTACGTGATGCCCGAGGCGACGGCCTTGCCGGTGAGGGCCTTCGCGTCCGCGACCGTGCCGTGCCAGGTGTGGGTGCCTTGCACGCCGCTGGCCGGTGCCGCCCCCGCCAGGGCCGCACCGGCCAGCGCGCTCCATGCCGTGAGTACCGTCAGTGCTGTTCTGAGCCGTCCGTCGCGAGGTGTCACGGTGCCCCCTGAGGTCTCGTCAACTGTCCTAGGACTCAGGGGGATTGCAGCAGACCGTGACGACCTCCGCAGGGCCTAGGCGTCTACGACGCGGGAACGGATGAGAAAACGCACTCCTTCGGGTGCTTCCAGGGAGAAACCGCTGCCGCGGCCCGCCACGACGTCGACGATCAGTCGCGTGTGGCTCCACAGCTCGTACTGGCTCTTCGACATCCAGAACGTCACCGGCTCGTCGAGCCCCTCGACGTCCAGTTCGGCGAGCAGCACGTCGGAGCCGCCGGTGCGGAACTCGCCCTCCGGGTAGCACATGGGCGCACTGCCGTCGCAGCAGCCGCCGGACTGGTGGAACATCAACGGTCCGTGGACCGCCCGCAGCCGCCGCAGCAACTCGGCGGCCGAGGGCGTCAGCTCGACGCGCGGGGCGGCGTCCGTCGTCTCCTGGTGGTCCATGGCGTGTCCCTACCTTGATGTGCGGAAACGGAAGCCACCGCTCCGCGCGAGGGTCGGTCGGTCCCACCCAGTCAACTCCTGGCTTGGTTGCAGACAGGTTGCACGACGTCGGGGGAGGAGAACCAGGTGGCACGGCGAGGGAAGAGCCACGTGCGCTCGGTGCGCGGCGGCCGCCCGTCAGGGTTGGTGTGTGACGCTCACTTCTACGGTCAGCGTGCCCCTGTTGTCCTCGGAGCAGGACCCGGCGGCGTCGTTGATCCCCAGTTGCAGGGGGCCGTTTTGAGCTGCCCGGAAAGCCAGTTTCCGCCCGACGGTGTGGACGGGGGCGTCCTGACTGTCGGAGAGGCGTGCCAGCAGGGTGCCGAACGGCGCCGCGGGCTTGATCTTGCAGCTCTTCGCCCCGTCCAGTGACTGGTCCGTGAGCGCGTCGTAGCCGGTCGGCCCGGTCACGGGTTTGTTCCGGTAGTCGACCGTCCATTCTCCTGAAACGAACCGTACGGTGACCCGGTCCCCCCGCTGGACGGCCAGTCTGGTCACCGACTGCCAGCCGGTCGTCGACCGGACGACCTGAGTGGTGGTCGTCGTCGTGGCGTCCTTCTTGAGCGGCAGCACCCCGGTGAGGAACAGACCGCCGCTGACGCCCGCCACCAGCACCGCCGTACCGGCCAGTGCCCACCACAGCCGCGTCGGGCCACTCGGGCGGGACGACTGCCGGGGCGGTGGCTTGAGTGACGTGGTGTGCTGGGCCGTCGGTACGGGCTCCCCGGCCGGGACGAGTCGACCCTGGCCGCTGGTCACGGTGTCCGCGTCGGTCAATGCGGCTGAAGGCCGCGGCACCCGCACGGTCGGTGACGGCAGCGGTCCGGCGTCCGCCTCCCCCGCCGCGACGCGCCACAGCGCGGAACGCGCGGTGGCCGCCGAAGGGCGCTCGTCGGGGGACTTGCGCAGCAGTGCCTCGACGACCGGGCGCAGCGGGCCGAGCCGCTCCGACAGGACGGGTTCCTCGTACGCCAGCGCGTGCAGCGTCGCGGGCCGTGCCGGCCTGCGGAACGGGGACTGCCCGCCGCAGACCGTGGCGAGGGTCGCGCCCAGGGACCACAGGTCGGAGGCCGGGCCGACCGGCGATCCCATCACCCGCTCGGGAGCCATGTACTCGAGGGAGCCGATCAGTTCACCGGTGGTCGTCAGGGACTCGCCGTCGTCCAGGGCCGCGATACCGAAGTCGGTGAGGACGGCGTTGCCGTCGCGGCGCAGCAGGACGTTGGCGGGCTTGACATCACGGTGCAGGGTGCCGGCCGCGTGCACGGCCTCCAGCGCGTCGAGCAGTTGCACGCCCAGGGCAGCCGTGTGCTGCGGCGTGAGCGGTCCGCTCTCGGCGATCCCGTGGGCCAGCGAGGGCCCCTCGACGAGTTCCATGACGATCCACAGCCGGTCCTCGGACTCGACCAGGTCGTGGACACCCACCACATGGGGATGCGACACCCGGGCGACCGCGCGCGCCTCACGGACCGCGCGACGCACCCGTATGCGCTGATCCTCGTCGCCCTGGGTGAGGACGTTCAGTTCCTTGGCCGCGACCGGGCGGTCCAGCAGCTGGTCGTGGGCGCGCCAGACCGTGCCCATCCCGCCTCTGCCGAGAACGTCGTGAAGCAGATACCGACCGGCGATCAGCCGCCCTGAGCCGTGTTCCGAACGCGTCGCCGCCTGGTGATCGCCATCTCCGGATATCACGCGCTCTCTCACGTTTCCTTCCCGGTGGACTGGGCGCCCGCCGGCTGTCGTTCGATTGGTCGTTGTTCGTTCGTTCCGTCGTCGTTCGTTCGGGGCCGAGCATAGCGGAGCGCATCGTGGTCACGTGTCGTCAACTCGGGTGCGGCAAAGGGCCTTTGACGACCGATGTTCTACGGGGCGGGAGTCCTGGAGATCGCGCGTTCGGACGCGTTCGGACGGATCGTTCCCTTCGGCCGTGCGGGCCGCCCAGGGGCCGGTGGTCAGGATGCCCAGGGCGAGGATGGCCAGACCGCAGCCGGCGATGATCCACCAGGCGGCCGGGCGTGCCCCGGCGGCGATCGCGGCGCCGGTCACCGCGATGCCGAGTGCGGCGCCGACCTGGCGGCTGGTCGCGGCGATCGCGGCGGCCACCCCGGCCTGGGCACGTGGCAGGCCCGAGACCGCTGTGTGGGTGATGGGCGCGTTGACGAAGCCGAAGCCCAGTCCGAACAGTGCGTACGCCACGTAGATCAGGATGTCCGAGTGGTCGGCTGACCGGGTGGCGGGGACGGCCAGCAGGCCGCCGGCGGTGATGCCGGCCCCGGCGAGCAGCAGCGGGACACGCGGGCCGCGGCTGCCCACGATCCGCCCGGCCAGTGGCGGGCACACCAGGGACAGCACCGCCATCGGCAACAGGTGTACCCCGGTACTCAGGGCGCTGAGCCCCAACACCTGTTGCAGATAGAGGGAGTTGGCGAAAAGGAAGCCACCGAGCGCGGTGAAGGCGCACACCGCCATCACCGTCGCCCCGCTGAAGGGCACGCTGTGGAAGAGACGCGGGTCGACCAGCGGTTCGTCGCGCCTCCTCTCGTAGGGGACGAGGGCGGCCAGCGCACCGGCCGCGGTGATCAGGCAGGTCACGATGGCGGGGGAGGTCCAACCCCGGCCCGGTGCCTCGATGATGGCGTACGTCAGTGTGCCGAGCGCGGTGATCACCAGCAGTTGCCCCACCGGGTCCAGCCTGCGGGGCCGTGGCGCGCGTGACTCCGGGACGAACAGGGCCGTGAGCAGGAGCGCGGCCAGCCCGATCGGCACGTTCAGCCAGAACACCGACCGCCACCCGGCCGTCTGCACCAGTACGCCGCCGAGGATCGGACCGGCCGCCATGCTGATGCCCACCACCCCGCCCCACACGCCGATGGCCCTTGCCCGCTCCCGCGGCCCGGGGAAGGCGTTGGCGAGGATGGCCATGGCGACCGGGGTGAGCATGCAGCCGCCCACCGCCTGCGCCATGCGGAAGACGATCAGCCAGTCCAGCGACGGTGCCACGCTGCACAGCGCCGATCCGCCGGTGAACCACACGAGCCCGAGGAGGAAGACACGTCGTCTTCCGACGCGGTCGGCCGTGGAGCCGGCCAGGATGAGCAGCGAGGCCAGCACGATGGTGTAGGCGTCGAGGGTCCACTGCAGGCCCGACACGGAGCTGTGCAGGTCTTCCTGTATCGAGGGCAGGGCGACGTTGAGGATCGTGGTGTCGAGGCTGACCAGCAGCACGCTCAGGCAGCAGACGGCCAGGACCAGCAAAGGTCTGCTGCGGTCGGGTTGAGACACGTCGGCCGCCCTTTCCGGGGTCAGTGCCGCGGCCGGTCGGTGGTGTGGGCCTCGGCGAAGTCCCAGAGCACCGGGAGGAATTCCTCGGGCGTCTCGGTCTGGGGCATGTGGCCGGTGCCTTCCAGCAGACGGAACTCCGCTTCGGGGATGGCCTGCGCGTACGCGCGTCCGTAGTCGGCGTCCACGACCTGGTCGCTTGCGCCCCATGCGACCAGGGTCGGGTGGGTGACCTTGGCGAGGCGGTCGGGCAGGGTGGAGTCGGTCATGGCGTGCGGGCCCGAATAGATCTGCAGGGTGGCACGGTTGGCGGCCATGACCGCGCGCTGCGCCTCGGTCAGTGCGCTGGGGTCGAAGCGGAACTTCGAGGGGTCGTGGAAGGACAGTCGGGACAGCTCGACGGGCGTCAAGGAGAAGGTGTCGGCTATCGGGTGGCCGGGGACGGGGATGCCGACGGCGTTGACGAGGGTGATGCTGCTGATGCGAGGGCTGCCCAGGGTCGCGAGTTCGGCGGCGATCCAGCCGCCGATCGAGTTGCCGACAACGGCGACGTCCCGCAGGTCGAGAGCGTCGAGCAGTTGGGCGTAGACCTGGGCCAGGGTCGTGACGTCGGTCAGCCACTCGGGGCGGGCAGTGCCGTCGAAGCCGGGGTGGACGGGCGTGAACACCCTGGCCGGACGCTGCTCGGCCAGCAGGCCGGCGAACGGGGTGACGGTCTGCGGGCCGCCGCCTCCGTGCAGCAGCAGGAAGGGGTGCCCCTCCTGCCCGAAGAGGTCGACGGTGATGTCGAGGGTGCCTTGGTCGAGCGTGAGGGTGTGGGTGCTGCGGGTCATTCGGTGCTCCTCGAGTGGGCTGCGTCGAAGGGGAAGTCGAGAGGGAAGGGGGTTGCCGTCACGCGAAATCGGTCGCGGGGACGGTGGCGTAGCGGTTCATCACCGCGACGGTCGACTCCGGGGTCAGCTCCTGGCCACCCGCGATCATGTTCCGCAGGTCGCGGAAGTACTGGACGTACAGGTCGGGCGTGAAGGTGTTGAGCATCACCGCGGGCGTGTCACCGAGGTTGGCGAAGGTGTGCGGGGCGCCGGGCGGGATCATGGCGAGCGTCCCGGCCGGGGCCACGTGGGTCGTCTCCCCGATGGTGAAGTGCACGGTGCCGGAGACGACGTAGAAGCCCTCGTCGTGCTGGGCGTGGCGGTGCTGCGGCGGGCCCTGGGTGTGCGGGGCGATGGTGATCTCTCCGATTCCGAGGCGGTGCCCGGTGGTGCTCCCGTCCTCGAGGATGCGCATCTGTGTGGGGCCCAGCTGGATCGTCTCGCCGTCGTCCGGGCCGACCACGGAAACCGTGCTCATTGCTTCTCCTTCGTGAGAGCTGACTCTCATGAGAGTAGAGAAGTCGAGTGGCGTAATGCAAGTCGACTCTCATGACGAGCGGTGACTGCTAAAATGCGGGTGAGCCAACAGGAGGAGTCCCACAATGACGGCGCAGGCGGGCACCGGCCGCACCAACCAGAAGCAGCGCACGCGGACGGCGATCGTGGCGGCCGCCCGGGATCTCACCGGCACGGGCGCCGAGGTGACCATGCCCGCGATCGCCCGCGCGGCCCTGGTCTCCGAGGCCACCGCCTATCGGTACTTCCCCGACCTGCCGTCGCTGATCAGTGAGGCCCTGGCCGGCGTCTGGCCGCCCCCCGCCGAGGCGCTCGCGCCGGTCGCGGACTCCGCCGACCCCGTCGAGCGCGTCGCCTTCGCCTGCGAGTTCCTCCTTCGCGGCATCCTCGCCCGGCAGGGCTCGGTACGCGCGATGATCGCCGCCACCATTACCCGGCCCGAGACGGTGACCACGCGACCGGGCATTCGCTTCGGACTCATCGACCATGCGCTCCTCCCTTTGGAGGGCACGCTCGGCGCGACGGACCCGGACGCGTTCATCCAGCTCAAGCGGGACCTCGCGGTGGTCGTGAGCGCCGAGTCGCTCTTCACTCTCACAGATCTGTGCGGGCTCGACCCCGACGAGGCCGTCACCAGCGCCGTACGGACCGCGACCACCCTGACCGCGGCCGCGGTGCGCGCGATCGCTTAGTGCCTGGGCCGGGGTTCCCGACGAGGCTGCCGATCGACGGCGTCCACCAGCTCGTCAGGGCACCGATCGTGCTGGTGTGGGACCGGTCTAACACCCATGACTCCTGCACGATGCTGCAGTTGATCGCCGAGCGGGAGCGGCTGACGGTGTTCCTGCTGCCTGCCCACTCGCCCGACCTCGACCCGGTCGAGGGCGTGTGGGCGCACGCACGTCAAAACGCAGTCTGGCCGACCTCGCCGTTGTCGCCCTCGACCGCCTGGAGACGCTCGTCCGCAACCGGCTCAAACGCCTCCTGTACCGGCCCCAGATCCTCGACGGCTTCATCGCCAAAACCGGCCGGCCCTCGACGACTCGACGTCACCCTGACGAGCCGAAGGCAGGTAGGAGGGGACCTCACCAAGGGAGCAGCGACTGCCCGGCCGGACCAGTTGGAGTGGACAGGACCCGAGCACCCGGGGCCAACTGGGAGAAGAGGTCCGCTGTGGTCGTTTCCCGCGGCTGCCTGGATGCGTCGCCCGACACCATGGAGCGCTCATGAAAGGAATGGCCGCGGCGACAGTGCCGGCGGTTTCCGCCACGCCGCTTGCTGCTGCATGCGGCTGTCCCAGCCGGACGATCTCGTCCGCCTGCGTCAGGCCCGCATCTGGAGCGCTGCCGGCGGGCATCCCCGTATACATCGGCTCGGCCGCACCCGGCAGCGCGTTCGACACCACAGTGGTACGTCGTAAACGCGTCCGGCAGCAAGGTCGAACCCGATTGACGGGGGACCGATGACCGGGCACACGGGCGCGCGGATGCGGCGTCCCGGACGAACGGCGGCGGGCTTTTTGGCTGCTTTGCTGCCGGTCGCGGTCGCGGTGGGGGTGTATGCGTTCGGCCGCACGCACACACCCGACTACACCAGCGGCCTGTTCGGGCAGCACGGCGTCGGCGTCGTCGACCTCAAGGCGCGCCTGGGCAGCGCTCTGATGACACTCGCGGTCGTCCAACTGCTGCTCGGGCTGTGGATGTACCGGCGCCTACCGGGAGCGGGGGCCGCGCCGCACCGGGTGAACCCCACACACCGGCTCATCGGCCTCCTTGCCTTTCTGCTCTCGCTGCCCATCTCCTACCACTGCGTCACCGCCTACGGAGTTGAGTTCACGAGCAGCCGAGTGGCGGTGCACTCCATCATGGGCTGCGTCCTGTACGGCGCGTTCGTCGCCAAGGTGCTGGTGGTACACAGCCGCCGACTGCCCGGTTGGGCGCTTCCGGCCGCCGGCGGCGTCCTGGTCACCGCCATCGCCCTGATGTGGTACACAGCCGCCCTGTGGTTCTTCACCGGCTCCGCCCCCGGCTTCTGATGAACCGGCAGCTCACGGTGCAGGAGTTCGGTCACAGGCTCGCCCGGGACGTCTGCCACGGCGGGCGCGGGCAGATCATGCAGGCCTACCGCGAGGGGCAGGAGGACCAGCTCGGTGCGCCGGCCTGGTCCTGAACGCCGCGGTGCCGTGGACGCCCCGCTACCCGGATGCCGCTGTCACCGCTTTGCGGGCGCTGCCCGCCGAACGGCGAGAGCACGAGGTCCTGTACCCCCGCTGCTCCGGACGAGGGCGACGATCAGCGGTGAGGCAGAGCACGGCGGGCAACACCTGCCTCGGCGTGCCTCTCAGCCTGGCGCGCACCGCAGCATGATCGACCAGGGCATGGCATCGTCCTGGAATGGTGAACGGATACGCCTACGCGCTATCGAGCCCGACGACTGGACAGCGTTCACGCGCTACGCCGACGAAGACGGGCGGTGAGGGAGCCGGCTGGATCTATCGCGGTCCGCCGAGAGCGTCGGCTCGGCTTCACCGAGGAAGGGCGCCTGTGGGCCAACGAGTTCGACCAGCGACACGCGATGGGCGAACCATGAGCGGGTCATCCAAGCGTGTGCGGAACGGCACTCGAACTTGATCAACGTTCGCTGTTCGCAGGTGGAGGCGGCCTGTCATCGAAGGCGGAGGCGGCCTGCCACTGAAAGCAGGACTGCCCTCAGCTGCGCAAGGTGGCACGCAGACGCAGGCCGACAGGTGTGAGACCTTCGAAGGTGGTGACCTGGTAGCTGGGTTCCGGTCCGGGCGGCTCGCTCAAGTGGTAGCGACGGGCGGTCTGCGCAGTCAGGAGTGTCAGCATCGCCATGGCCAGAGCGGCTCCCTCGCAGCCGTGCGGCCCGGTACCGAAGGAGAGGAATACCCCGGGTTTGGCCCGCGAGCACGAATCATCGAGCCAGCGCTCGGGTTGGAACTGGTCCGGCTCGGAGTGTTCCCGTGCGTCGCGGTGGGCGGTGTAGGGGCAGACGAGAACGGTGGACCCGGCATCGATGGTGTAGCCGGCGAGCTGAGTCTGTCGCGTGGCGCGCCGGGTCAGTAGCCAGCTCGGGGGGTGCAGTCGGAGCACCTCGCGCACCAGTGCCTGGGTGTATTGCAGGCGGTCGAGGTGGGTGCTGGTCGTGGCGGCCGGATCCGCGGGCAGCAAGGCGGCTTCGGCCGCGACGCGGTCCGCTGCCTGGGGATACCGGGCCAGATAGAGCAGGATCCATCCGGCTGCCCGGGAAGGTGTCTCGAAGGTGGCGACGGTGATTCCGGGGAGAGTGTCGAGGACGGCCTCTTCCGGCAGTAGGCCGTAGCGGGGGGAGGGCCGGAGCATCTGTCCCAGCGTGTCGTCACCGAGCCGGCCCGATGAACGACGCCGGCGGACGATGGGCCGCAGAGCGTTGGTGAAGGCGACTTGCTGCCGTGTGCGGAACCGCCGAGCCGGTGTGGGCATCCAGCGCGGCCATACCCAGCGCGAGGGGCGTACGAGCACCTCCCGGGCCAGGAAGAGCCGTGAGGCAAAGGGCAGCAGGGTGGGGGCGTCTTCGGAGAAGAGGTAGCGCACGCCGATCTCCGCCAGGGCGTGCCTCACCGGGGGCAGGATTTCGACGTCCTGGCCCGTGGGCCACTGCTCAGCGAATCGAGCGGCACTGGGCGCAATCTCACCGATCCGGGCTGCGACCGCCTGCGGGCGCAGTCCTCGCATGCGGGCGGCGTGAGCGCGCGCACGCTCCTCAGGCGTCGGTGCTCCGCCCGACCGCTTCAACGGCGGGAAGAGAGGCGAGGGTGCCTTGGGGAAGTCCTGCGCCTGGCGCAGGACTTCTTCACACGGCCCGGCCCCAGCGGCTACGTAGACACCTGAGTCCAGTTGCCAGACGTCCCCGCACTCGTCAGCGCCACGGCGCGCCACTGCCAGCCGGTCGCGGCTCCAGGCCGCGAAGCTGGTTTCGGGCAGCCGCGGCGGCTCGTTCATTCGGCCCATGAGATCGTCCCTGACACTGGTACCTGTCCAGGCCGATACCGTCGGCAGCGTGGCCGGGAGCCGACGGGCGCCCGGGGGCGCGCGTCGGCAGTGCGGTCAAACCCGGTCGTCCCCGGCGTACCCGTCCCATTCGTGTTCCCCGTACGCACCGTAGTGGCGGGTGAAGGACAGTTTGCCGAGCAGCTTGGCGATCATGATGCACTCCTCTCGCCTGTCTGAGACCTCCCAGCCGAGGGTTCGGCCGAGAAGTTCCCGGCAGCACCAAATGCCGCACAAGCCATCTTGTCACACATGCCACATATGTCACATACCTGCCCGCCAGAACCTTCGGCGGGCGCGGCAGCCACCGGGTGTACTTCAGCCCGACGCCGGTCGATCCGTGCAGGATCTCGACCGGCACGCTGTGCCTTCAGCCGGCGCAGCAGGAGAGCTCGGCGACGTCCGCGGTGACTGGTGAAGGAGTGCCGCCCGAGGCTGTTCTCAGCCTTGAAGAGCACGCCCTTGCGCCGGGGAAGCGCCCCTACGACCTGCGCCACGCCGGCATCTTTCGAATCCCTGCTCAGGTGTGCGCCGAAAAGGGCACCTGACGGGCATCTGCCCTGTTCAGACGCCCTTTTTTAGTGTCTAGAAGAAGCCCGGCTTCTTCGGCGAGCAGGACACCAGGAGGTTCTTGGTCTGCTGGTGGTACACCGGCGTGATGCCTGCCGACCTGCGCAGATGGCGTACGCCAGAGGTTCTGCGTAGTGCTTTGGCCCGCGACTGGTCCGGATCTTGGATTGAGAGAGGAAGCAGGATGGTCTCCAGCCGGAGATGAGGCAGATGGTCCCGGCGTGCGGTGCCTCGGCTGTCATCAACGGCCTTGGCTGATTCGCTGGTTCGGGACCGGAGTGCAGCGCGATGAACAGGCCGGACACGAGGGGGCCGTCTTTGCTGCGGATTTGGTCGGCGAGCATGTCGAACCATGCCACGAGGTCGTCGCGCAGTGTGCCGGTACAGCGTCGTCTTGTCCAGGACGAGGTGCGCTGAGTGCAGACGGGGAGGTCCGCATGCTTGGTCTCTTGGATCCGGCTGTGCACTGCCGCCCGCGCCTTGTCCTCGGCAGCGGTCCCGGCGGCGGTTCGCCCATCTAGGACGGGCTTTCGTTCCGCGGCCGACCGACGGCGCGTTCCGCTGACCGTCGTCGACCTGAGTCGGTCCGACCTTCAGGACCGCCTGAGCAGCGGAATGCTCCTGTTGCGCCCGGATCGGCACGTCGCATGGGCCGCCGACGCGGCACCCACTGATCCGGGGAGCGTTCTGGACCGCGTCAGAAGTGGGCCAGGGCCTGCCGGTTGCCGTCCTCTCCCAGCCGCGCGGCCATCGGTTCCACCGACTTGCGCCGCCCGTCCAGCAGCAGGCCACGCAGGCAGACCCTTCCCCACTGACGCTGATCTGCCCGCGAAAACGGCTCGAACTGACCAGGCGCTACCAGGGCCTGTGTCGCGGATCGGGTCGCAGACACGGGGTCTGGCACGCCCATCTGCCGCGTTGTCGTCACTCGCTCACTCCGCCCACGCTCGAAACAACCTCGCGCGGGGGACCCCCATGGCGTCGGCTCTCTCCTCCGCCCTGCAGCTGCGCGCACCAGAACCCGCTCACCTGGATCTATGAGGCGCCGCAGCTTTCCTCCGACCTGATCCGCCGGACAGGCCCTGGCCGAGTTGATCAGCGTCATCGGCCGGGGCGGAACCGCTGAGGCCGAATCAGCCTTCGCCGGGGCTGCTTTCGACGGGTTCTGTTGAGGCACTTGGCCGTACGGCAGTCGCTGAGGGCACGCCGCCGGAGGGCGAGGAGGTCCGCCGTGTCCCGACCGGCGACCCCGGCATGGGCGTGATCCGCCACCTGGATGTGAGCTCCGGCCGCGCGAACAGGTCGCGATCATGCGGGGCGCACGGGTGCCGATGAGGAGCAGGATCCCCCCTGTCCAGTCGGCGTTCTGTGTGTTCGGATCCTTGACCCCTGCCCGGCCCTCCATAATGCTGTGTTGCGACACGTGAGATACGTGCCGTAATAAGCAACATTTGAATCGGGTCTCGTACCAGCTGAGGAGTGGCCATGACTCACCAGGTCCGTGCTGTCGTCGCGCGGGGGAAGGGTGCCCCCGTCAGCCTGGAAACGATCATCGTGCCCGACCCCGGCCCGGGCGAGGCGCTGGTGAAGATCGAGGCCTGCGGGGTCTGTCACACCGATCTGCACTATCGCGAGGGTGGCATCAACGACGACTTCCCGTTCCTGCTGGGCCACGAGGCCGCGGGTGTCGTGGAGTCGGTGGGGGAGGGCGTCACCGACGTCGCTGCGGGTGACTTCGTCATCCTCAACTGGCGTGCCGTGTGCGGGCAGTGCCGGGCCTGTCTGCGTGGACGGCCGCAGTACTGCTTCAACACCCACAACGCGAAGCAGAAGATGACCTTGACCGACGGCACCGAGCTGTCCCCGGCCCTGGGTATCGGCGCGTTCGCGGAGAAGACGCTGGTGGCGGTGGGGCAGTGCACCAAGGTCGACCGGGCGGCATCGGCGGCCGCCGCCGGACTGCTGGGCTGCGGAGTGATGGCGGGCATCGGCGCGGCCATCAACACCGGCAACGTCGGACGCGGTGACAGCGTGGCGGTCATCGGCTGCGGTGGTGTGGGGGACGCGGCGATCGCCGGCGCCCGGCTCGCCGGGGCGGCCACCGTCATCGCGGTCGACATCGATGACCGGAAACTCGAGACTGCGAAGAAGATCGGCGCGACCCACACCGTCAACTCCAAGCAGGGCGATCCGGTGGAGGCCATCCGCGAGCTGACCGGCGGCTTCGGCGCGGACGTCGTCATCGAGGCGGTCGGCCGCCCGGAGACGTACAAGCAGGCCTTCTACGCCCGCGACCTGGCCGGCACTGTTGTCCTCGTCGGCGTACCGACCCCGGAGATGAAGCTCGAACTGCCGCTGCTGGACGTCTTCGGCCGGGGCGGCGCGCTGAAGTCCTCCTGGTACGGCGACTGCCTGCCCTCCCGTGACTTCCCGATGCTCATCGATCTCTACCTGCAGGGCCGACTGGATCTGGACGCCTTCGTCACGGAGACCATCGCACTGGACGACGTCGAGAAGGCCTTCGAGCGGATGCACGGCGGCGACGTACTGCGCTCGGTGGTGGTCTTCTGATGGCCGGCATGGCGGGTGCACGCATCGAACACCTCGTCACCTCGGGGACGTTCTCCCTGGACGGTGGCACCTGGGACGTCGACAACAATGTCTGGATCATCGGTGACGACACCGAGGCCGTCGTCATCGACGCTGCGCACGAGGCCGAGGCGATTGCCGAAGCCCTCGGCGGACGCACGCTGCGGGCCATCGTGTGCACTCACGCCCACGACGACCACATCGACGCAGCCCCCGAACTCGCCGACCGTACCGGTGCTCCGATCCTGCTCCACGGCGACGACCTGCCGCTGTGGAAGCAGACCCACCCGGAGCGGTCACCCGACGGCGAACTGGCCGACGGGCAGGTCGTCACGGTGGCGGGTGTCGAGCTGACCGTGCTGCACACTCCCGGCCACGCCCCCGGCGCGGTGTGCCTGTACGCGCCGGGCCTGCAGGCACTCTTCAGCGGTGACACGCTCTTCGCGGGCGGACCGGGGGCGACGGGAAGGTCGTACAGCCATTTCGGCACGATCGTCGACTCGATCCGGGACCGGCTGCTGACCCTGCCGGGCGACACGGTCGTGCACACCGGTCACGGGGAGACGACCACCATCGCCGCCGAGGCCCCGCATCTTCAGGAATGGATCGACCGCGGATTCTGACCGCTGCCGACCGCGCGGCGGCGGCCTCGTCTCGACATTCGAAGACGCTCAGCACTTGTTGACGTCTCAGCACTCGATGACGTTGACCGCGAGGCCGCCGCGCGAGGTCTCCTTGTGCTGCACCTTCATGTCGGCACCGGTCTCGCGCATCGCCTTGATGACCTTGCCGAGCGAGACCACATGGGTGCCGTCGCCGCGCATCGCCACTCGTGCCGCATTGATCGCCTTGACGGATGCGAGGGCGTTCCGCTCGATGCAGGGGATCTGGGCCAGGCCTCCGACCGGGGCGCAGGTCAGTCCGAGATTGTGCTCCATGCCGATCTCCGCGGTGTTCTCGACCTGCTCCGGCGTGCCGCCGAGCGCCTCGGCGAGACCGGCGGCGGCCATGGAGCAGGCGGATCCGACCTCGTCCTGGCAGCCCACCTCGGACCCGGAGATCGACGCGTTCTCCTTGAACAGCGCCCCCACCGCGCCGGCGGCGAGCAGAAAGCGGACGACTCCGTCCTCGTCGGCCCCGGGAACGAAGCGCGTGTAGTAGTCGCGTGTAGTAGTGCAGTACCGCGGGCACGATCCCGGCCGCACCGTTGGTGGGCTCGGTAACCACGCGACCGCCCGAGGCGTTCTCCTCGTTGACGGCCGGCGCGAAGAGGTTGACCCAGTCCATGATGTGCAGCGGATCCACATCCTGGGAGTCCTCGGCGAGGCAGCGCAGCAGCTGCGGGGCACGGCGGGGCACCTGCAGCCGCCCGGGCAGGGCGGTCTCGGTCCGTGAACAGCCGCGCTCCACGCACTCCTGCATCACCCTCCAGATCCGCAGCAGGCCGGCGCGCACCTCGCTCTCGCTCCGCCGGGACAGCTCGTTGGCGAGCATCACCCTGCTGATCGGCAGGCTGGTCTCGTAGGCGCGCAGCAGCAGTTCGGATGCCGAGCCGAACGGGAGCGGTACCGGAGTGTCGTCGGGCTTGATGCGGTCGGCACCCGTCGCGCTCCCGTCCACCACGAAGCCCCCGCCCACCGAGTAGTACGTGCGCGCCCTCACCTCGCGGTCATCGTGGTCCCGGGCCGTGAGCACCATGCTGGTGGGGTGGAACGGCAGCGTGCGGCGACGGTGCAGTACCAGGTGCTCGCGCTCGCGGAACTCCACCTCTCGGCGGCCCAGCAGCCGCAACCGGCCGGCCTCGTGGATCCGGCGCACTCTGTCGTCCACGGTGTCGGTGTCGACGGTTTCCGGATCCTCGCCTTCGAGGCCGAGGAGTACCGCCTTGCCGCTGCCGCTGCCGCTGCCGCTGCCGCTGCCGTGGCCGTGACCGGTGGCGCCGAGCGATCCGAAGAGTTCTGCCCGGACCGAGGCGGTGCGGGGGAGCGGGCCGTCTTCGTGCAGCCCGGTGACGAAGTGGCGGGCGGCTTTCATGGGCCCGACGGTGTGGGAGCTCGACGGTCCGATGCCCACCTTGAACAGGTCGAAGACGCTGAGCGCCACGCCGGTTCCTTCATGCGGTGGGTTGTCTATGGCGCAAAGCGTTGCGTAAAAAGCAACATTGAACAAGGGGTCGGCCTGTCCTCTGGATGCCTTGACAAGGGTTTGGGGCCGCCCTCAAACTGGCGTTGCGCTTACCGCAATCCGTTTCGCTATACGCACCGAGGTGTCATGATGATTCCCGCGTGCCTTCTCGTGGATCTGCCGCGAGGCGAGGCCTACCGGCTAGACATCGATCCGCCGGTTTCGGTGTTCCACACCGATGACGGCGAGGTCTTCGCCATCGATGACACCTGCACCCACCAGGACGCGTCGCTCGCCGACGGCTGGCTGGAGGGCTGCGAGGTGGAATGCCCGCTGCATGCTTCGAAGTTCGACCTCCGGACCGGAGCCGTCGACGCTCCGCCGGCCAAGCGTCCGGTCCGCACCCATGAAGTCCTCATCGAGGACGGCATGATCTACGTCCGGCCGTCCACGGAGGCACCCAATCTGCCGCCCTGTGTTGCGTCCCGGCTCGCCGGAGGTCCCGCGTGAGGACAGTGGCCGTGGTGGGTGCCTCGCTGGCCGGTCTGTCGGCGGCGCGCTCGTTGCGGAAACGGGGGTACGACGGGCGGCTGGTCATCATCGGCGACGAACCGCACCGCCCGTACGACAGGCCGCCGCTGTCCAAGGAGTTCCTGGCCGGTGACATCGGCGAAGCCGATCTCGCGCTGGAGTCGAACGACGAGGACCTGCAGGCCGAGTGGCTGCTCGGCGCCCGCGCCGCCGGACTCGACAGCGCGGATCGCGCCGTGCGGCTCGCCGACGGCCGCGACGTCCGAGCCGACGGCTTCGTCATCGCGACCGGCGCGGCCGCGCGGACGCTGCCCGGCACCGACGGCCTGGCCGGGGTGCACACACTGCGCACCCTGGACGACGCCCGCGCCCTGCGGGACGAACTGGCCCTGGGCGGGCGGCTGGTCGTGATCGGCGGCGGATTCATCGGCGCCGAGGTCGCCTCCACCGCCTACGCTCTCGGACTCGACGTGACGGTGGTCGAGGCGGCGCCGACGCCGCTCGCCGGTCCGCTCGGCGAGACCATGGGCGGCATCGTCTCCGCCCTCCATGCGGACCACGGCGTACGGCTGTTGTGCGGCGTGGGGGTCAAGGGGCTGAGCGGGGAGAGCCGGGTCGACGCCGTCCTGCTCGAGGACGGCCGCAGTATCCCCGCCGACACCGTCGTCGTCGGTGTCGGCGCGCGTCCGTGCGTCGAGTGGCTGGAAGGATCCGGCGTTGCGCTCGACAACGGCGTCAAGTGCGGCGCGGACGGCCGCACCAGCCTCGCCGGTGTGGTTGCCGTCGGTGACTGCGCCTCCTGGTACGACCCCCACGCGGGGATCCACCGCCGCGTCGAGCACTGGACCGGTGCGCGCGAGCGGCCCGACGTGGCCGTGGCCACGCTGCTGTCGTGGGGTGCGGCGGAGCCGGGTGTGCCCCGGCCGCCGTACTTCTGGTCGGACCAGTACGGCGTGAAGATCCAGTTCGCCGGTCATTCAGCCGGTGCCGACAGTGTGACGGTCGAGGAAGGCGTCCCGGGCGACCGCAGTTTTCTGGCCGTCTACCGTCGTGCCGGGCATCCGGTCGCCGTGCTCGCGATGAACCAGCCGCGGCTTTTCATGCGTTGGCGCAAGCAGCTCACCGCCGCGACATCTTGACATCATCGATGCGGCATTTCATGCTCCTGTTGCGTATAGCACGCAGCGTTGCTCCATACAAAACGCCGTCCGGAGTCGCTCTTCCCGGCGCGTGAATGACCGATCCACGACGTTCTCCGAGGAGTGCACTGTGACCTCGACCAGCCTGCCGGACAGCCTGATCGCCACCCTGCCCGGCTCCTCCTACACGGATCCGGGGACCTTCGCCCAGGAGCAGGAGCGCATCTTCGAAACGATGTGGTTCTGCGCCGTACGCTCCTCGGATCTGGCCAGGCCCGGCGCCTTCCGGACCGTCGAGGTGGGCCGCGAGAGCATCCTGATCACGCGCGCACGGGACAACTCCATACGCGCCTTCTTCAACGTCTGCCGCCACCGTGGAGCCAAGCTCTGCACCGAGGAGGCCGGTGAGGTCAAGCGCGCCTTCCAGTGCCCCTACCACGCCTGGACGTACGACCTGACAGGCAAACTCGTCGCCGCGCCCAACCTCACCAAGATGCCCGACGTCAGCCGCACGGAGTACGGCCTGGCGAGCGTGGCGACCCATGAATGGCTCGGCTACGTGTGGGTGTGCCTCGCGGAGAACCCGCCTCCCTTCGAGGAGGTCGTGCAGGACGTCGTCGCACGCCTCGGCGACACCGAGTCGATCGAGCACTACGACATGGAGAACCTCGAGGTCGGCAAGCGGATCGTCTATGACGTCAAGGCGAACTGGAAGCTGATCGTCGAGAACTTCATGGAGTGCTACCACTGCGCCACGATCCACCCCGAACTCACCGAGGTGCTCCCGGAGTTCGCCGACGGGTACGCCGCTCAGTACTACGTGGGTCACGGCGCGGAGTTCGGCGCCCAGGTCAAGGGCTTCACCATCGACGGCTCCGAGGGACTGGACCGCATTCCGGGGGTCTCCGAGGCGCAGGACCGCCGCTACTACGCGATCACCGTCAGGCCGCAGGTGTTCATCAACCTCGTCCCCGACCATGTGATCTTCCACCGGATGTACCCGGTCGCCGCGGACCGCACGATCGTCGAGTGCGACTGGCTCTACCTCAAGCACGTCGTCGAAAGCGGCAAGGATGTCAGCCGGTCGGTGGAGCTCTTCGACCGCGTCAACCGGCAGGACTTCGACGCGTGCGAGCGCTGTCAGCCCGCGATGAGCTCCCGGCTGTACGCCAAGGGCGGCGTACTGGTGCCCAGCGAGCATCACATCGGCGAGTTCCACGACTGGGTCCAGGGGCGTCTCGGGACAGGGCGGTCGCAGTAACAGCGGTTCTCGGCAGGTCGACGGCGGCGGCTGAAGGTGCCGTCGGCGGCGGCACCTGGGCGTTCAGCCCAGGTAGCCCATCCGATGGCTGATCTCCTCCGCGCCCTTGACCAGCACCGGAGCGAGCTCGTGCATGCGCTCCTCGGTGAACCGGTATGCGGGGCCGGAGGCGCTGAGTGCCGCGATGACCTCTCCGTCCCGGTCGCGGACCGGCGCGGCCATGGCGTGGAGCCCGATCTCCAGCTCCTCCAGGGTCCAGGCGTAGCCACGCTCCCGAGCCTCGGCGAGATTCTTCTCGAGCTTCGTCTTCGAGGTCAGGGTGTGCGGGGTCACCTTCTTCAAGCCGGCCTCGGACAGTAGCGCGGCGCGCTGCTTGGCGGGCATGTGGGTCAGCAGGATCTTGCCGCTGGACGTGGCGTGCAACGGGGTCAGCTGGCCGACCCAGTTGTGCGCGGTGACGGCCCCCGGGCCGCGCACCTGGTACAGGTTGATCGCGTAGTGCTCCTGCATCACGGCGATGTTGACGGTCTCGCCGATCTCCTCGGCGAGGCGCTCGCAGACCGGGCGGCCCTGCTGGGTGATGTCGATGCGTCCCGTGACCCCGCCGGCCAGGCGTACGATGCCGAAGCCGAGGCGGTATTTGCCGCGCTCGCCCGCCTGCTCCACCAGACCGCGCGCCTCCAGGGCGCCGAGCAGCCGGAACGCGGTCGACTTGTGAACATCGATCTCGGCGGCCACCTCGCTGACGCCGGCCTCGCCGCGCTGAGCCAGGATTTCCAGCACGCTGATGGCACGGTCGACGGACTGTACCCCGCCGGACTGCGAACCTGTCGTTTCGGCATCTGGACTGTAGTTGCTCATAGCGAAACTATACGCGCAGTAAACAACAGCATGGCAAGTAACCGCATTGAAACGTAGACCATGCAAGTTGCGTTGCTCGCAACCTAGTGCGTATAGCGCTACTCGTACTAGCATGCCACGCGTATCTACGGCGCGAGCGAGACGAGGCACCATGGCTCCCCTGCAATACGACTTCGTCATCGTCGGCGGTGGATCCGCCGGCAGCGCACTGGCGAACCGACTCTCCGCCGACCCGGGCAACCAGGTGCTGGTCCTGGAGGCCGGCCGGCCCGACTACCCGTGGGATGTCTTCATCCACATGCCCGCGGCGCTGACCTATCCGATCGGCAGCCGGTTCTACGACTGGAAGTACGAGTCCGAACCCGAGCCTCACATGGGCGACCGGCGCATCTACCACGCGCGCGGCAAGGTGCTGGGCGGTTCCAGCAGCATCAACGGCATGATCTTCCAGCGTGGCAATCCGATGGACTACGAGCGCTGGGCCGCCGATGCCGGCATGGAGTCCTGGGACTACGCGCACTGTCTGCCGTACTTCAAGCGGATGGAGAACTGTCTTGCGGCCGACCCCGACGACGAGTTCCGCGGCCACGACGGCCCCCTCGTCCTCGAACGCGGCCCCGCCTCCAACCCGCTGTTCACCGCCTTCCTCAAGGCCGTCCAGGAGGCGGGTCACCCCCGCACCGACGATGTCAACGGCTATCAGCAGGAGGGCTTCGCCCCCTTCGACCGCAACGTCCACAGGGGACGCCGTCTGTCGGCCTCGAAGGCGTACCTCAAGCCCGCGAAGAAGCGGCCCAACCTCACCGTCACCACCCGTGCCCTGGTCACCCGCGTCCTCTTCGAGGGCAAGCGTGCTGTCGGTGTCGAGTACCGGCGGCGTGGCAAGGTCCAGCAGGTGCGAGCCCGCGAGGTCATCCTCTGCGGCGGTGCGATCAACTCCCCTCAGCTGCTGCAGCTCTCCGGCGTCGGCAACGCCGAGGAACTGAGCGCGATCGGCATCGACGTCGTCCACGACCTCCCGGGCGTCGGCGAGAACATGCAGGACCACCTGGAGGTGTACATCCAGTACGCCTGCAAGCAGCCCGTCTCCATGCAGCCGTACATGGCGAAGTGGCGCGCCCCCTTCATCGGCCTGCAGTGGCTCTTCCGCAAGGGCCCCGCCTCGACCAACCACTTCGAGGCCGGCGGCTTCGCCCGCAGCAACGAGGACGTGGACTACCCCAACCTGATGTTCCACTTCCTGCCGATCGCGGTCCGCTACGACGGCTCCTCGCCCGCCGGCGGGCACGGCTACCAGGTGCACGTCGGTCCCATGTACTCCGACGCCATCGGCTCGGTGAAGATCAAGAGCAAGGACCCGAACGAGCACCCGGCGCTGCGCTTCAACTACCTGTCCACGGAACAGGACCGCCGCGAGTGGGTCGAGTCGATCCGCGTCGCCCGCAAGCTCCTCAACCAGCCCGCGCTGGCCCCGTACAACGACGGGGAGATCTCACCGGGCCCGTCCGTGGAGAGCGACGAGGAGATCCTCGCCTGGGTCGCGAAGGAGGGTGAGACCGCCCTGCACCCCTCGTGCACCTGCAAGATGGGCACCGACGAGATGTCCGTCGTCGACCCCACGAGCATGCGCGTGCACGGTGTGGAGGGACTGCGCGTCGTCGACGCGTCGGTGATGCCCTATGTCACCAACGGCAACATCTACGCGCCGGTGATGATGATCGCGGAGAAGGCGGCCGACCTCATCCTGGGCAAGGACCCATTGGCCCCTTCCAAGGCCGCGTACTACCGGTACCGCGACGCCCAGAAGCAGGCCGGTTAGACCTTGGACGGCGAACACTTCCGGGCGCTGCTGCACAGCGTCCGCTACGAGGTGCTGCCCGCGAAGGCGACCGAGGACAAGGTCCTCGCCCATGTACCGCGCGACGTCGTCGTCACCGTGACGGCGTCGCCGGTCAAGGGCCTGGAACCGACGCTCGACCTCGCCACCCGGCTCACGGCGCACGGCTGTCGCGTCGTCCCGCACGTGCCCGCGCGGCTGCTGCGGGACGACGCGCATCTGAAGGATGTCGTCGACCGGCTCCGGGAGGCGGGAGTCGACGACGTCTTCGTCCCGGCCGGCGACGCCGATCCGCCGGCCGGGGCCTACGACGGGGCGCTACCGGTGCTGCGCAGGCTGAGCGAGCTGGGCAGCCCCTTCGCTCATGTCGGCATCACCGGTTACCCCGAGAGCCATCCGCTCATCCACGACGACCTCACCATCCAGGCGATGTGGGACAAGCGCGCGTACGCCACGTACATCGTGAGCAACCTCTGCTTCGACCCGCGCGTGCTGGGTGACTGGGTCGGCCGGATACGCCGCCGCGATATCACCCTGCCCGTCCACGTGGGCGTCGCGGGGCCGGTGCAGCGGGCGAAGCTGCTGTCCATGGCGGCGAAGATCGGGGTGGGGGAGTCGACGCGTTTTCTGACCAAGCACGCCTCGTGGTTCCTGCGCTTCGCGACCCCCGGCGGTTACTCGCCCGAGCGGCTGCTCGCCCGTTCCGCGGGCGCGCTCTCTTCTCCGTCGGCGGGGGTCGCCGGCCTGCACCTCTTCACCTTCAACCAGATCGCCGAGACCGAGCGGTGGCGCTGCGCTGCGCTTGACCGGTTGGGAGGGTAGGGCCTGTCCGGCGGATCAGGTCGGAGGAGAGCTGCGGCGCCTCATAAGCGCAGGTGAGCGGGGTCTGGTGCGTCCAGCTGCAAGGCGGGGGAGGGAGTCGACGCGATGGGGGTCCCCTGCTCGAGCGAAGCCGAGAGCTCGGGGGAGTCGGCAACCGGCGACAACGCCGCTGGGGGCACCCCCTGCTCGAAGGGCTTGGGGGAGGGCGTGCCAGACCCCGCGTCTGCGGCATGATCCGCCGGACAGGCCCTGGGGGAGCCTCACTGGCGCCCGGGGCGCAGCGGGCCTCGCTGGGGGCTGCGCCCCCAGACCTCCCTGTCGCCTCAACGCCTCGCCCTCAAACGCCGGACGGGCTGTTTGTGTCGGCCTGCGCCCCAAGAGCCGGCGTCAGAGGCCGTATACAGCGATGGGCGGGCCGGATTCCGGCCCGCCCATCGCTCGTGCTCGGCTCAGCGGAAGACAACCGTGCGGTTGCCGTCCACCATGACGCGGCTTTCGCTGTGCCACTTCACCGCGTGTGCGAGCACCTGCGCCTCCACATCCCGCCCGACCGTGACCAGCTCGTCCGGATCGAGGGAGTGGTCCACCCGGACCACGTCCTGATCGATGATCTGTCCCTCGTCCAGGTCCGGTGTCACATAGTGCGCCGTCGCGCCGACAAGCTTCACCCCGCGCGCGTACGCCTGCTGGTAGGGGCGCGCGCCCTTGAAGCTGGGGAGGAAGGAGTGGTGGATGTTGATGGCGCGGCCCTCCAGCTGTTTGCACAGGTCGTCGGAGAGGACCTGCATGTAGCGGGCCAGCACCACCAGGTCGATGTCCAGCTCGCGCACGAGCTCCAGCAGGCGCGCCTCGGCGTCTGCCTTGGTGTCCTTGGTCACCGGGATGTGGTGGAAGGGGACGCCGTAGGTCTCCGCCAGTCCCTCGAAGTCCCGGTGATTGGAGACGATCGCGGGGATCTCGATGTTGAGAGCGCCGGTGCGCTGCCGGAAGAGCAGATCGTTGAGGCAGTGTCCGAACTTGGACACCATGATGAGCGTCCGGGTCGGTGTCGAGGCGTCCCAGAGGGTCCAGGAAATCCGGTAGGCCTCGGCGACCGGACCGAATCGGTAACGCAGATTTTTCAGATCGGCGTTTGGATCGGAAACGTCGAAGTGGACCCTCATGAAGAAACGGCCCTGGAGTCGATCATCGAACTGCTGGCTCTCCAGGATGTTGCCGGAGTTCCTGACGAGAAAGCCGCTCACGGCGTGGACCAGTCCGGCGCTGTCCGGACACGAGAGAGTGAGGACGTACTCACGGCCAGGATGCGGTCGAGGGGACATGTGCAGCCTCCGTCGGTGCGTAATGCACAACATGGTGAGCGATACGCAACATGGTTGGGCTTGGCGCGGCTTGTGGTCAAGAGTGGCCGCGCAACTGCCCGCATGGCGAAATCGTCATCTGCCAACCCCTTGACGTATGTCCGCACATTCGCCAGGGTGTTCCACCACAAGCAATACGGTGCACGATGCGCAACGGAATTCGCTCGAAGGGCTCCACACGTGGCAGACCTGTATGTGGATGGAGAATGGCGCGATGCGGTGGCGGGAGGTCACCGGGAAATCCGCTGTCCCGCTGACGGCACGCTCGCGGCGACCGTGTCCGAGGGGACGCGTCCCGACACCGAGGCCGCGATCGCCGCGGCCCGCCGGGCCTTCGACGAAGGACCCTGGCCGCGCACCCCCGAGCGGGAGCGCGGTGCGCTGTTGCTGCGCACCGCCGACCTCATCGAGCGCGACGCCAAGGAATTCGCCCGCGCCGAATCGCTGGACACCGGCAAGCGGCTGGTGGAGAGCGAGTACGACATCGCCGACGTTGTCTCCTGCTTCCGCTACTACGGCGGGATCGGGGGCACCGATGCCGGCCGGGTGATCGACACCGGCCGCGACGACGCCGTCAGCCGCGTCGTCTACGAACCGGTCGGCGTGTGCGGGCTCATCACCCCCTGGAACTACCCGCTGCTCCAGGCGTCGTGGAAGGTCGCGCCCGCCCTGCTCGCGGGCAACACGATCGTCCTCAAGCCCAGCGAGCTCACCCCCTCCACCTCGATCCTGCTGATGCGGGCCCTTGAGGAGGCCGGGCTCCCGGCCGGCGCCGCCAATCTCGTCCTGGGCGCGGGCCCCGAGGTGGGTGCACCGCTCTCCGAGGAACCGGCCGTCGACATGGTCTCCTTCACGGGAGGTCTGGAGACCGGCAAGCGCATCATGGCCACCGCCGCCTCGACGGTGAAAAAGGTGGCGCTGGAGCTCGGCGGCAAGAACCCCAACGTCATCTTCGCCGACGCCGATTTCGAGACGGCCGTGGACTTCGCTCTCACGGCCGTCTTTCTGCACTCGGGCCAGGTCTGTTCGGCAGGCGCCCGTCTGATCGTCGAGGACTCCCTCCACGACGCCTTCGTCGACGAGGTCGTCCGCCGCGCCCGGCAGATCCGCCTCGGCGGACCGTTCGACCCCGAGGCCGAGACCGGGGCCCTGATCTCCGCGCATCACCGGGAGAAGGTCGAGGCGTATGTCGCGGCGGGCCTCGCCGAAGGCGCCGTACTGCGCTGCGGCGGCGAACGCCCCGGCGACCCCGCACTGGCGAACGGCCACTACTATCCGCCCACCGTGCTCGACGAGTGCCGGCAGGACATGCGCGTCGTGCACGAGGAGTCCTTCGGCCCCGTGCTCACCGTGGAGCGCTTCCACGGCGAGGACGACGCCGTACGCATCGCCAACGACACCGAGTACGGACTCGCCGGCGCCGTCTGGACGCAGGACGCCGGAAAGGCCCAGCGGGTCGCCCGGCGGCTGCGCCACGGCACGGTGTGGATCAACGACTACCACCCCTACGTGCCGCAAGCGGAATGGGGTGGCTTCGGGCACTCGGGCGTGGGCCGGGAGCTGGGACCGACCGGCCTGGACGAGTACCGAGAGCCCAAGCACATCTGGCAGAACATCCAACCCCGGCCGCAGCACTGGTTCCGCGGCTGAACGCCGAAAAGAGGTCGATCGTGACCCCAGCACAGACCGAGGTGCCGCAGCGGCGCGGCACGCCACAGGACTCGGCCCCCACCCCGGTCATATCCGTGCGCAAGCTGTGGAAGGTGTTCGGGCCGAAGGCAGACCAGGTACCGCACTCCGAGGAGCTGTGCGGGCTCACCCGCCGCGAGCTGATGGACCGCACCGGATGCACCGCCGCCGTGCGCGACGTGAACTTCGAGGTCTCGCCCGGCGAGGTCTTCGTCGTCATGGGTCTGTCCGGCTCCGGCAAGTCCACCCTGGTGCGATGTCTGACCCGGCTGATCGAACCCACCGCCGGGGAGATCGTCTTCGAGGGCGAGGACATCCGCGACGCGGACGACAAGCGTCTGCGTGAACTGCGGCGCCGCAAGTTCTCCATGGTCTTTCAGCACTTCGGGCTGCTGCCCCACCGCCGGGTCGTCGACAACGTGTCCTTCGGTCTGGAGATCCGCGGCATGAGCAAGGCCGAGCGCACCAAGCGGGCGCTGGAGGTCGTCGAACTGGTCGGCCTCTCCGGCTATGAGAACTCCTACCCCGACCAGCTCTCCGGCGGTATGCAGCAGCGCGTCGGTCTCGCCCGGGCGCTGGCCGGTGATCCGGACGTGCTGCTCTTCGACGAACCGTTCTCGGCGCTCGACCCGCTGATCCGCCGTGACATGCAGAACGAGGTCATCCGTCTGCACCACGAGGTCGGCAAGACGATGGTGTTCATCACCCACGACCTCTCCGAGGCGCTCAAGCTGGGCGACCGCATCCTCATCATGCGTGACGGCAAGATGGTCCAGTGCGGTACCGGCGACGAGTTGGTAGGCGCCCCGGCCGACGACTACGTACGCGAGTTCGTCAAGGACGTGCCGCGCGGCGACGTACTGACTCTGCGGTGGATCATGCGTCCGGCGGTGGACGGCGACGCCCTGGACGGTCCCGAGCTGGGCCCGGACGTCGTGGTGCGGGAAGCCACCCGGGCCGTACTGGCGGCGGACAAGCCGGTCAAGGTCGTCGAGAACGGCAAGCTGCTCGGCATCGTCGGTGACGAGGAGATCCTCGCGGTGGTCGCCGGGCAGGAAGGCGACATGTGATGACCGTCGCCATGGAGAAACCGGAGAAAACCGAGCAGGTGGCGGAGGCCGCGCCGGCGGTCGCGGGCGTGCGCAAGGTCAGCCGCTCCATGATGGTGGCCGCGATCCTGGTCGTCTGGCTGGTGCTCTTCGCCGTGCTGCGCGGAAAGCAGACCCTGACGCTGGCGGCGGCAGACCTCACCGGTCTGCACCGCTGGTTCAACGACCTCAGCGACTCGGTCGGCGCCAACCGCAACTCCAACCCGCTCTTCCTCTACTTCTTCAACGAGATCCGCCTGGTCATCGACAACCTGGTGACCTTCGTCCAGGACCTGATCTCGCAGTCGAGCGGCGACCGCCCGGTGCCGCAGATCGGCTGGCTCGGTGTCGTCGGCGTCACGGGCTTCGTCTCCTGGGCCGTCGGCAACTGGCGGGTCGCGCTCCTGGCCATGGCCGGTTTCACGTTCTTCGGGCTGCAGGGTCTGTGGCAGCAGAGCATGGACACCCTGGCGCTCACCCTCTCCGCGGTTCTCGTGGCGCTGGTTATCGCGATTCCGCTCGGTGTGTGGGCGGGGCTGTCCGACCGGTTCAACCGGATCATCACGCCTTTCCTGGACTTCATGCAGACGATGCCGACCTTCGTCTACCTGGCCCCGCTGACCCTGATCTTCCTCATCGGCCCGGCCTCCGCCGTGATCGCCACGGTGATCTACGCGGCCCCGCCGGCGATCCGTATCACCGCGCACGGCATCCGTTCCGTACCGGAGACCACCGTCGAGGCTGCCGACTCGCTGGGCTCGACCCGGTGGCAGTCGCTGCTGAAGGTGCTGCTGCCGATGTCCAAGCGGACCGTGGTGATGGGCGTGAACCAGACCATCATGGCCGCCCTGGCCATGGTGACCATCGCGGCCCTGATCGACGCACCCGGCCTCGGCAAGACCGTCGTCCAGGCCCTGCAGTCGCTCGACGTCGGTACGGCCTTCAACGCGGGCCTGGCCATCGTGATCATGGCCATCGTCCTCGACCGGGTCACGACCGCGTCGAGCACACGTGCGGAGCAGGCCCGCAACTCGGGCGGCCGCTTCCTCAAGTGGCGCCGGCCACTGCTCGCGGCGGGCGGGGTGGTCGTGCTGGTGCTGGTGTACCTGTCGCACACGTACCTGTGGGCGGCGCAGTTCCCCGGCCAGGGCAGCACCGGCAGCCATATCGCGAGCGCGGCGGACAGCGTGACGACGTGGGCGCAGGACAACCTGTCGGGCATCACGAACGGATTCCGCGACGCCATCACCAACGGACTGCTGAACCCCTTCCAGTCGCTGCTCACCGACTCCCCGTGGTGGCTCGTGGGTGCGGCGCTGATCGGGATCGGCGTGGTGCTCGGCGGCTGGCGGGCCGGGGTCACGACCGCTGTGTGCGTGGGCCTTCTTGTCGGCACGGGCGTGTGGTCGGACAGCATGACGACGCTGGCGTCGACGCTCGTGGCGACCGTGCTGGTGATGGTGTTCGGCATCGCCTTCGGAGTGTGGATGGGGCGCAGCATGCTGGTGGACCGGCTGCTGCGGCCCACCCTGGACGCGGCGCAGGTCATGCCGCCGTTCGTCTATCTGGTGCCGTTCCTCGCGCTGTTCGGCGCGACGCGCTTCACCGCGATCGTCGCCGCCGTCGTCTATGCCGCGCCGGTCGCCATCAAGATCACCGCCGACGGAGTGCGGGCCGTGCCCGAGACCACCGTCGAGGCGGCCACCGCTGCCGGGTGCAACAACTGGCAGATCATCACCAAAGTTCAACTGCCGATGGCACGCAGCGCCCTGACTCTCGCGACCAACCAGGGCCTGATCTATGTGCTGTCGATGGTTGTTGTGGGCGGCCTGGTGGGAGCCGGCGCCCTCGGCTACGACGTCGTGGCCGGATTCTCGCAGGGAGAGCTGTACGGCAAGGGGCTGGCGGCGGGGCTCGCCATCGTACTGCTCGGAGTCATGTTCGACCGGATCACTCAGGCAGCGGCGCGCCGTACCAGCGCTTAAGGAGCACGACACCATGGCAAGACACTGGCGAACCGGCGCGGCCGGCCTGGCCGTCCTCGGTCTCACTCTCACCGCATGCGGCGGAGCGAAGGTCGGCGACACCGCCTCCTCCGGCTCCAAGAGCTCGGGCAAGTGCGGCACCTTCAACCTCGCGGTCAACCCGTGGGTGGGCTACGAGGCGGACGCGGCGGTCGTCGCGTACGTCGCGCAGCACGACCTCGGCTGTACGGTCAACAAGAAGGACCTGAAGGAGCAGATCGCCTGGCAGGGCTTCGGCACGGGCGAGGTCGACGCGGTCCTGGAGAACTGGGGCCACGACGACCTGAAGAAGAAGTACATCTCCGGGCAGAAGACCGCCGTCGAGGCGGGCCAGACCGGCAACAAAGGCATCATCGGCTGGTACGTGCCGCCGTGGCTGGCCAAGGCGCACCCGGACATCACCGACTGGAAGAACCTCAACAAGTACGCGTCCAACTTCAAGACCTCGGAGTCGGGCGGCAAGGGCCAGCTCCTGGACGGCGACCCGTCGTACGTCACCAACGACGCGGCGCTGGTGACGAACCTGAAGCTGGACTACAAGGTGGTGTACGCGGGCAGCGAGACCGCGCTCATCCAGGCCTTCCGGACCGCCGAGAAGAACAAGCAGTGGGTGATCGGCTACTTCTACGAGCCGCAGTGGTTCCTGTCCGAGGTGCCGCTGGTCAAGGTGAACCTGCCGAAGTACACGACGGGTTGCGACGCCGTCGCGGCCAAGGTCGCCTGTGACTATCCCGTGTACGACCTGGACAAGATCGTCAGCGCCAAGTTCTCCACGTCGGGCAGCCCCGCCTACAACCTGGTGAAGAACTTCAACTGGACGAACGACGACCAGAACACCGTGGCCAAGTACATAGCCCAGGACAAGATGTCCGACGACGCCGCGGCGAAGAAGTGGGTCGACGCCAACCGCGACAAGGTCGACGCCTGGATCAAGTAGGGCGCGACGCGGCTCCGTCTCCGGCACCCCTCCGGAGCTGGACCGTTGACGCACGAGCGACCCGGAAATCCGCCGGACGGGCCCGGCAGGCTGCGCTGGCAGCCTGCCGGGCCTCGTCGCGTTTCGGGCTGTTTTCCGACGTCACGGACCCCTTGACACCCACTCCTCGTGACAGGCACATTGAGTTGCGCAACCTGAAGCATGTTGCGCAGACAGCAACTTGATTGCTTTCAAGTCGGAGGTGCGGCGATGGCGGGACCCCGAGTGGTCATCATCGGAGCGGGCGTCGTGGGAGCGGCGCTCGCTGACGAGATTTCCGCGCGAGGCTGGACCGAAGTGACCGTGGTCGACCAGGGCCCGCTCCCTGCCACCGGGGGATCGTCGTCGCACGCCCCGGGCCTGGTCTTCCAGACGAACTCCTCCAAGACCATGACCGAGTTGGCCCGCTACACGGTCGAGAAGTTCTGTTCCCTCGACGTCGACGGCCGGCCCTGCTTCCTGCAGGTCGGCGGTCTCGAAGTGGCGACCACCCCCGAGCGCGTCGCGGAGCTGCACCGCCGCCACGGCTGGGTCACCGCCTGGGGCATCGAGGCCCGGCTGCTGAGCCCCGAGGAGTGCGTCGAGCAGCACCCGCTCGTGAACCCGGACAAGGTCCTCGGCGGCCTCCTGGTACCGACCGACGGCCTCGCGAAGGCCGTCCTCGCCGTCGAGGCGCAGATCCGCCGGGCCACCGAGCGCGGTGTGCGCTTCCTCGCCCGCCACGAAGTCCTCGACGTGCGGCAGAGCGAGGGCCGCGTCATCGGCGTCCTCACCGACCAGGGCGAGATCCCCGCCGACATCGTCGTGTGCTGCGCCGGCATCTGGGGCCCGAAGATCGCCCGCATGGTCGGCATGAACCTCCCGCTCACCCCCCTCGGCCACCAACTGGCCTGGACCGGGCCGGTACCGGCGCTGGCGGGCCAGGCCGAGGAGGCGGTGCGCCCGATCCTGCGCCACCAGGACGCCGATCTCTACTACCGCGACCGCTTCGACACCCTGGGCATCGGCTACTACGGCCACCGTCCGATGCCGGTCTCCGTCGACGACATCCTGTCCGTGGACGAGGCCGACGAGATGCCGTCGGTCCTGAAGTTCACCGAGGACGACTTCGAGGACGCCTGGACCGAGACCCAGTCCCTGCTCCCCGCGACGCGGGAGGCCAAGGTCGAGGAGGGCATCAACGGCCTGTTCTCCTTCACCACCGACGGCCAGCCGCTCCTCGGTGAATCCCCGGACGTCAAGGGCTTCTGGGTCGCCGAGGCCGTCTGGGTCACCCACTCCGCCGGCGTCGGCCGGGCCATGGCCGAATGGCTGGTCGACGGCTACTGCTCGTCCTTCGACCTGCACGAGTGCGACGTCAACCGCTTCGAGCCGCACCAGCTCGCCCCGGAGTACGTCCTGGCCCGCGACTGCCAGAACTTCGTCGAGGTCTACGACATCCTGCACCCCCTCCAGCCGTCGGGGGACCCGCGCCCGATCCGCACGAGCCCCTTCTACGCCCGCCAGCAGGAACTGGGCGCCTTCTTCCTGGAGGCGAACGGCTGGGAGCGCCCCCAGTGGTACGAGGCCAACGCGGGCCTGGCCGAGGGCCGTTCCATCCCCACGCCCAACGACTGGGCCGCGCGCTACTGGTCGCCCATCGTCGGCGCCGAGGCACAGGCCACCCGTGAGACGGTCGCGATGTACGACATGACGGCCCTCAAGCGCCTGGAGGTCAGCGGCCCCGGTGCCGCCGACTTCCTGGAGCGCCTGTGCACCGGCAAGGTTGCCAAGTCGGTCGGCTCGGTGACGTACACCCTGCTCCTCGACCACGACGGCGGCATCCGCAGCGACATCACCGTCGCCCGCCTGGCCCGCGACCTCTTCCAGGTCGGCGCCAACGGCAACCTGGACCTCGACTGGTTCACCCGCCACCTCCCCGCCGACGGCACGGTCCAGGTCCGTGACATCACCCCGGGCACCTGCTGCATCGGCCTGTGGGGACCGCTCGCCCGCAAGGTCCTGGGGCCCCTCACCGACGCGGACTTCTCGAACGACGGCCTGAAGTACTTCCGCGCCAAGCGCGCCTACATCGGCTCGGTGCCCGTCACCGCCATGCGGTTGTCGTACGTCGGTGAGCTCGGCTGGGAGCTCTACACCACCGCCGACCAGGGCCAGAAACTCTGGGACACCCTGTGGCAGGCGGCCGAGCCGCTCGGCGGCGTCATCGCCGGCCGCGGCGCCTTCAACAGCCTGCGCCTGGAGAAGGGCTACCGCTCCTTCGGCACCGACATGACCTACGAACACGACCCCTACGAGGCCGGGGTCGGCTTCGCCGTCAAGCTCGACAAGGACGACTTCATCGGCAAGGCCGCACTCGAGCGGCGCAAGGCCGACGTGCGGCGCAAGCTCACCTGCCTCACCATCGACGACCCGGGGGCCGTCGTCCTGGGCAAGGAGCCGGTGTACGACGGCGACCGCCCCGTCGGCTATGTCACCAGCGCCGCCTACGGCTACACGATCGGCAAGGGCATCGCCTACGCGTGGCTCCCGGCGCAACTCGCCACCCCCGGCACCACCGTGCACATCGGCTACTTCGACCAGCGCGTCGAGGCGGTCGTCGCCGAGGAGCCCCTGTTCGACCCGACCATGTCCCGCCTCCGTGGCTAGCACGACATCGTCGGCTTCGAGGGAAGGAGCACTGCCAGTGACCGCACAGCTGCTCGACGGCAAGGCGACCGCCGCCGCGATCCGTCGCGAACTCGCCGAACGCGTGGCCAAGTTGACGGCCACCGACGGTCGCCCGCCCGGGCTCGGCACGGTCCTGGTCGGCGACGACCCCGGCAGCCATGCCTACGTCGGCGGCAAGCACCGTGACTGCGCGCAGATCGGTGTCGCCTCCATCCGCCGCGAACTGCCCGCCGATGCCACGCAGGGGCAGGTCGAGGACGTGATCGACGAGCTCAACGCCGATCCGGCCTGCACCGGCTACATCGTTCAGCTCCCGCTCCCGCGCCACCTAGACGCGAACGCCGTCCTGGAACGCATGGACCCGGCCAAGGACGCCGACGGCCTGCACCCTGTCAGCCTCGGCCGGCTCGCCCTCGGCGTCGAGGCCCCGATGCCGTGCACCCCGCGCGGCATCGTCGAACTGCTCCGCCGTCACGACGTGCCGCTCGCCGGAGCGCGGGTGTGCGTGATCGGACGGGGCATCACGGTCGGACGACCCATCGGGCTGCTGCTCACCCGCAAGTCAGAGAACGCCACCGTGACCCTGTGCCACACCGGCACCAAGGGCCTGGCCTGGCACGTACGCGAGGCGGACATCGTCATCGCGGCCGCCGGCTCGCCCGGGCTGATCACCAAGGACATGCTGCGCCCCGGCGCGGCGGTCCTGGACGTCGGCATCACCCGCACCGACCACGGGCTGGTCGGCGACGTGCACCCGGACGCGGCCTCGGTCGCCGGGTGGCTCGCGCCGATGCCCGGAGGCGTAGGACCCATGACGCGGGCGATGCTGCTCGCCAATGTCGTCGAGGCCGCCGAGAGGAACGCGAACGCCGTATGAACGCGCTGAACACCCCCCTGGCGGAACTGGACCCCGAGGTCCACGCCGCACTCCGCGCCGAGCTGCACCGCCAGCAGTCCACCCTCGAAATGATCGCCTCCGAGAACTTCGCGCCCTCCGCCGTGCTGGAGGCCCAGGGCTCGGTCCTCACCAACAAGTACGCCGAGGGCTATCCCGGCCGCCGCTACTACGGCGGCTGCGAACACGTCGACGTCACCGAGCGCCTCGCCATCGAGCGGATCAAGTCCCTCTTCGGTGCCGGGTTCGCCAACGTCCAGCCGCACTCGGGCGCCCAGGCGAACACCGCCGTCTTCTTCGCCCTGCTGCAGCCCGGCGACACCATCCTCGGCCTCGATCTCGCGCACGGCGGGCACCTCACGCACGGCATGCGCATCAACTACAGCGGCAAGATGCTCAACGTCGTGCCCTACCACGTCGCCGAGGCGGACAACCTCGTCGACATGGACGAGGTGGAACGCCTCGCCAAGGAACACCGCCCCAAGATGATCATCGCGGGCTGGTCGGCGTACCCGCGGCAGCTGGACTTCGCGGCCTTCCGGCGGATCGCCGACGAGGTGGGCGCCCTCCTCATGGTCGACATGGCGCACTTCGCCGGTCTCGTCGCCGCCGGGCTGCACCCCAACCCCGTACCGCACGCCCACGTCACCACCACGACGACGCACAAGACGCTCGGCGGTCCCCGCGGCGGCGTCATCCTCACCAATGAGGCCGACCTCGCGAAGAAGATCAACTCGGCGGTGTTCCCCGGTATGCAGGGCGGCCCTCTGGAGCACGTCATCGCCGCGAAGGCGGTGTCGTTCAAGGTCGCCGCGTCACCCGAGTTCGCCGAGCGCCAGGCCCGTACGCTCGCCGGCTCCCGCATCCTCGCCGAACGCCTCACCCGGGCCGACGCGGCCGCCGCCGGGGTGAAGGTCCTCACCGGCGGCACGGACGTCCACCTCGTCCTGGTCGACCTGCGGGACTCCCAGCTCGACGGCAGGCAGGCCGAAGACCTGCTCCACGAGATCGGCATCACCGTCAACCGCAACGCCGTGCCCTTCGACCCGCGCCCGCCCATGGTCACCTCGGGACTGCGTATCGGCACCCCGGCGCTGGCCACCCGAGGCTTCACGGATGACGACTTCGAAGAGGTCTCCGATGTGATCGCCCTGGCCCTTCAGCCCGAGCCCGACATCGCCGCCCTGCGCGCCCGCAGCGAGGCGCTGGCCGCCAAGCACCCGCTCTACCCGCACCTTTCAGAAGCAGAAGCAGAAGCAGAAGCAGAAGCAGAAGCAGAAGCAGAAGCAGAAGCAGAAGCAGAAGCACAAGAAGCCGGAGAAGTCCGATGAGCCCCCGCACCCCCGGCGCCGAGCTCCCCGAGCACCCCGACTGGCTGTGGCGCACGCCGGAGCCCAAGCGGTCGTACGACGTGGTGATCGTCGGCGGCGGCGGCCACGGTCTCGCCACCGCCCACTATCTGGCGAAGAACCACGGCATCACCAACGTCGCCGTGCTGGAGAAGGGCTGGCTGGCGGGCGGCAACATGGCCCGCAACACCACGATCATCCGTTCCAACTACCTGTGGGACGAGAGCGCCGGGATCTACGAGCACGCGCTCAAGCTGTGGGAGGGACTGGAGGAGGAGCTCGACTACCCGATCCTCTTCTCCCAGCGCGGTGTGCTCAACCTCGCCCACAGCCTCCAGGACGTCCGTGACAGCGTGCGCCGTGTCGAGGCGAACCGGCTCAACGGCGTGGATGCCGAATGGCTCGACGAGCAGCAGGTCAAGGACGTCTGCCCGATCGTCAACATCTCGCCCGACGTGCGCTATCCGGTCATGGGCGGCACCTACCAGCCCCGCGCCGGCATCGCCAAACACGACCATGTCGCCTGGGGCCTGGCCCGCTCCGCCGACGCGGCCGGCATCGACATCATCCAGAACTGCGAGGTCACGGGCCTCGACATCGTCGGCGGCCGGGTCGTAGGAGTGCAGACGACGCTCGGCCCGATCGCGGCGGGGAAGGTGGCGCTCTGCTCGGCCGGCCACACCTCGGTGCTCGCCGCCATGGCCGGCATCGAACTGCCGCTGCAGAGCCACCCGTTGCAGGCGCTCGTCTCCGAGCTCCTCGAACCGGTGCACCCGACGGTCGTCATGTCCAACGCGGTCCATGTGTACGTCAGCCAGGCCCACAAGGGCGAGCTGGTGATGGGCGCGGGCATCGACTCGTACAACTCCTACACCCAGCGCGGCGCCTTCCACATCATCGAAGAGCAGATGTCCGCCGCCCTGGAACTCTTCCCGGTCTTCGCCCGCGCCCATGTGCTGCGCACCTGGGGCGGCATCGTCGACGTCAGCCCCGACGCCTCACCCATCGTCGGACTCACCCCGGTCGACAACCTCTACCTGAACTGCGGCTGGGGCACCGGCGGATTCAAGGCCACCCCGGGCGTCGGCTGGGTCTACGCCCACACCATCGCCCACGACACCCCTCACCACCTCAACGCCCCCTTCTCGCTCGACCGTTTCACCACCGGCGCGCTCGTCGACGAGCACGGCGCGGCCGCGGTGGCCCACTAGGGAGCCGAACCCATGCTGCTCATCCCATGCCCCTGGTGCGGGCCCCGTGACGAGGCCGAGTTCCACTACGGCGGCCAGGCACACGTGCCCTATCCCGAGGACTCCGCCGCCCTGACCGACGAGGAGTGGGCGCGCTACCTCTTCTTCCGCGACAACCCCAAGGGCCCGTTCGCCGAACGCTGGAGCCACGCGGCCGGATGCCGCCGCTGGTTCAACGCGGTGCGCGACACGGCGACGAACGAGATTCTCTCCGTGTACCGCGCGGGCGAGCCGAGGCCGGACAATTCCACCCGGCCTGGGTTGTGGGCAGGCGTTCTGCAGGGCGGAGCAGGTGGGCACAACCCACCCACGGACCCGCAGTCGTCGACGGACCCCGCGCGGTCCGGGGCGGCAGCCCCAGTTTCGGGAAGGGGCGGGCTTGGGGAAGAAACCACTCCCGTCGCCACCCAACCGTTCCGGCTGCCCACCGGCGGCCGAGTCCACCGCGGTGAGCGCCTCCGCTTCACCTTCGACGGTACGGAGTACGAGGGCTTCCGCGGCGACACCCTCGCCTCCGCCCTCCTCGCCAACGGCGTCATCGAGGCCGGCACGAGCATCAAGCTCGGCCGCCCGCGCGGCATCTTCTCGGCCGGTGTCGAGGAGCCCAACGCCGTCATCCAGATCGAGGCACCCTTCCCCGAGCCGATGCTGCCCGCGACGACCGTCGAACTGTACGACGGTCTGGTGGCGAGCAGCCTGCCCGGTCAGGGACGCCTCGCCACCGAACCGGACCCCGCCCGCTACGACGCCGTCCACGCGCACTGCGACCTGCTCGTGGTCGGCGCCGGACCGGCCGGACTCGCCGCCGCGGCAGCCGCCGCGCGCAGCGGAGCGCGCGTCATCCTCGCCGACGACCAGCCGGAGCTGGGCGGCAGTCTGCTGGGGTCGGGCGAACTCCTCGACTGGGCGGAAGAGATCGGAGCGCTCCTCGAAGCCGCGCCCGAGGTGCGCGTGCTGCGTCGCACCACGGTCTTCGGCCACTACGACGACAACCACCTCCTCGCCGTCGAGCGCCGCACCAGTCACCTCGGCGCCGAGGCCCCGGAGCATGTCTCCCGCGAGCGTGTCTGGCGCATCCGCGCCCGTCGCGTCGTGCTCGCCACCGGCGCCCACGAGCGTTCGCTGGCCTTCGCGGACAACGACCGCCCCGGTGTGATGCTGGCCGCCTCGGCCCGCGCCTACGTCAACCGCCACGGCGTCCTTCCCGGCCGCCACACCGTCGTCTTCACCACCAACGACAGCGCCTACGCCGCCGCGCTGGATCTCGCGGCGGCGGGCGTGGAAGTCGCGGCGATCGTCGACACCCGGCCCGAGCCGGGGGAGTGGGCGCGCCGTGCCCGGGAGTCCGGGATCGAGGTGCTGAGCGGACACGCCGTGGTCGGCACCGAAGGCGCCCCGCGGCTCACCGCCGTGACGGCCGCTCCGTACGGGGATTCGGCAGGGACCCGGGAGTTCGCCGCCGACCTGCTGCTGGTCTCCGGCGGCTGGAACCCCGTAGCGCACCTGTTCAGCCAGGCGGGCGGAAAGCTGCGCTACGACGACACACTCGGCTCCTTCCTCCCCGGCACCTGCCGCCAGGCCGTCGAGGTCGCGGGCAGCGCGAACGGCGTCCTCGACCTGGCCCGGGCCCTCGCGCAGGGCGCGGCCGCCGGTGCCCGCGCGATCGAGGCCGAGGGCTACGCCTCCGAGGCGCCCCGCCTTCCCGACGTGGCCGCCGAGCCGCACTCTCCGGCCATGCAGGTCTTCCTCGTCCCCGGCGCCGCCGGCGCACCCCGCTTCGTCGACCTCCAGCGCGATGTCACCATCGACGACCTGACCCGCGCCACCGGCGCAGGTCTGCGCTCGGTCGAGCACACCAAGCGCTACACCACGGCCGGCACCGCCAACGACCAGGGCAAGACATCCGGGGTCCTGGCCAGCGGCGTCGTCGCCGAACTGCTCGGCGTGGACGTCTCGGCCCTCGGTACGACGACGTTCCGCCCGCCCTACACGCCGGTCTCCTTCGCCACGCTCGCGGGCCGCGACCGCGGCGCACTGCACGACCCGATCCGTACGACCGCTCTGCATGACTGGCATGTCATGCACGGCGCCCTGTTCGAGAACGTCGGTCAGTGGAAGCGGCCCTGGTACTACCCGCAGGATGGCGAGGACATGGAGACCGCCGTGCTGCGCGAGTGCGCCGCCGCCCGCGACGGCGTCGCCTTCATGGACGCCTCCACCCTCGGCAAGATCGACGTACAGGGCCCGGACGCCGCCGTCTTCCTGGACCGGCTCTACACCAACATGATGAGCACCCTGAAGGTCGGCATGATCCGCTACGGCGTCATGTGCCACCTGGACGGCATGATCTTCGACGACGGCACCGTCATCCGCCTCGCCCAGGACCGCTTCCTGGTCACCACGACGACGGGCAACGCGGCCGCCGTACTGGACTGGATGGAGGAATGGCTGCAGACCGAATGGCCCGGGCTGCGCGTCCACTGCACCTCCGTCACGGAACAGTGGGCCACCGTCGCCCTGGTCGGCCCCCGTTCCCGCGAGGTGCTGGGGATGCTCGCGCCGGCGCTGGCGGTGGACAACGACAGCTTCCCGTTCATGGCGTGGCGGGACACGACCGTCGCGGGCGTCGAGGCCCGGGTGTGCCGGATCAGCTTCTCCGGCGAACTGGCCTATGAGATCAATGTGTCACCGTGGGAGGCGCTCGCCCTGTGGGAGGCGCTGTACGAGGCCGGTGCCCCGTTCGGCATCACCCCCTACGGCACCGAGACCATGCACGTCCTGCGCGCGGAGAAGGGCTACCCGATCATCGGCCAGGACACCGACGGCACCGTCACTCCGCACGACCTCGGCATGAGCTGGGCGGTGTCGAAGAAGAAGCCCGACTTCATCGGCAAGCGCTCCTACGCCCGCGCCGACGCCGTCCGCCCCGACCGCAAGCACCTGGTCGGCCTGCTCCCGGAGGATCCGGGCACCTTCCTCCCCGAAGGCACGCAGCTGGTTGCAGACAGCGTGCTGCCCGCCCCGCCCGTCCCGATGCTCGGCCACGTCACCTCCAGTTACCGCAGCGCGGCGCTCGGCCGGACCTTCGCCCTCGCCCTGGTCAAGGGCGGCCGGGACCGCATCGGCGAGCGGCTCTACGCCCCCGTGGGCGACCGGCTGGTTCCGGTGACCGTCGCAAGCCCCGTCCTCTACGACCCCGAGGGAGCCCGCCGCGATGGCTGACACCGCCCTTACCATCCCGCGCCGCAGTCCCCTGTCGCATGCCGCCGACCGCCTGGCCGCCGCGACGCGCACCTCCGGGGGCGCGGTCCGGCTGGCCGAACTCCCCTTCCTGGCCCAGGTCAACGTCCGGCTCGACGCCAAGGGAGCGGCAGCGGACGCCGTCGGGCTCGCGCTGGGCCTCCAGCTGCCCCTCGAACCCAACACCGTCGTGCGCGCCGGCGAGCTGACCGCTGTGTGGCTAGGCCCCGACGAATGGCTGGTGGTGGGCCCGACCGGCGGTCAGCGGGATTTGGAGAGCCGGATCAGGACGGCGAGTGGCGACGAGCCCGTGGGTGTCACCGACGTCTCCGCCCAGCGCACCACCCTCCTTGTCACGGGTCCACGCGCCCGTGACCTGCTGGCACATGGCTGCCCCCTGGATCTGCACCCGCGTGTCTTCGGAGCCGGGTGCTGCGCCCAGACCACCCTGGCCCGCACACAGATCGTGCTGGTCGCCAGGGACGAACCCAAGGCCGGATTCTGGGTACTGGTCCGTTCGTCCTTTGCCGGCTACCTGACGGACTGGCTGCTGGACGCGGCGGCCGAATACGTCTGAACGAGCTCAACAGGGCGTGATATCCACAGGAGGTGGGAGGCGTCCGCGACCGACAGGCCGATACTGTCAGGATCCGTCGCTGTCCGCTGCGGCGCCCCTGTGCGGCGTGTGTCGGTGCGGGCGGTCCTGTCTGTCTGCGTGTCTGCGTGTCTGCGTGTCAATGGGGTCGGCCCGACCGTCCGGCGGGGATGCGGATTTGCACTCCCTGAAAGGGCGGGCAGCCAAGGCCACGCGGCCGGTGCCGATCCCTCCTGTGCTCGTCCGCATGTTGCGCGAGCGCGTGAGCCTGTTCTTACGCTCGACGAGCACGCCCTTGAGCTGGCGAAGCGCGATTACGACCTGCGGCAGGCCGGCATCCCGTTCTGGCCGGCCTCCGGCGTCGACCCCCCAGAGTGCGCGCGCCGAGCCGGGCAGAGCATCCAGGTCCTCTTCCGCTACTACGCCAAGTTCCTGGCCGAAGCGCGGAACCATGCCAACCGGCTGATCGAGGAGTCCATGCAGTGGTGGGACACCCCGACAGACGGCCCTGGGGGTGCCTTAGCGGGGCCACGGCCCGGAAAAGCCCCGGACCTGCTGGTCAGAGCTGGGATACCGGTGGGGGACAGCGGAAGTAGGGTCACCTTTCGACTCACTGCTCAAGTGCGCGCTCAAAAGAGCGCCTGACGGGCATCTGCCCTGTTCAGGCGCCCTTTTTCTGTGTCCAGAAGAAGCCCAGCTTCTTCGATGAGTACGACACGAGGAGGTTCTTGGTCTGCTGGTGGTACAGCGCTTGCGAGCCCCTGAACTGCTGTGATGGTGTAACGGGTGGCCTTTGCGGCTTGGTTGGTCCGCGCATGGTCCGGATCTTTCCTGTCCCGTGGCTTCGTGTGCGCGGGAGGGACTGAGGGCAGACCGGATCTCGCACTCGTCCAGGGTGAGACGCCCCAGGACGTCGAAACTGATCCGGCCGACGACCATGCCCGAGGTGCCCCGGCGACTGGGCCAGGTGGCGGTCGATGGTGTGACCGATGAGGGCGCCGTGTGGGCTGAAGTGCTGCTTTTCCGAGCTCCAGGCGCCGCTCGCGTGGAACGTGAGCTTGAAAGTGCTCATCGATGCGTTCGGAGTAGCTGTCCGTGAACGGGACGCCGGCGTGCAACGGAGCCCTCCTGCAGCGATGTTCGGGTCTGCAAAGGTTCACCGCCGGTCGGCCGGGCCGTCCTCGCTGGACGTGGCCCGTGGCGAGCGGCCGAGGCGCTGATAAGCGTAGGCGGCGGAAACCAGACTCATGTGATGGTGCCAGCCGGGAAAGGAGCGCCCCTCGAAGTCGAGCAGCCCGAACCACTGAGCCATCGCGCTCACGGCGACGGCGGGGCCGGTCGCGTACGACGCCAACTTGACGGCGTCCGATAGCTGCTGAGGCGGAAGATTCGTTATCCAGACCGCACCGGGACGGTTGCCCGTGCGCATTTCGGTAAAGAGCTGGAATGGCCGTTCCGAGGGCGAACCTGAACGCAGGGCCTGCACATGCACTCTCATGGACTGAACGCGGGTGGGACGGCACCCCCCGCCGGGGGTGGTGACGGTCAATGTCTCCAGCGGCTGCGCCGGGACCGTGAAGTGCACGGAGGCGTGAAGGGGTTGGCGAACCCCGAGACTCTGACTCATCGTCACCGCCAGATTGTGTGGCACTTTGATGACGAAGCGCTGGCCACGCTGGTTGAGCCCGTTGATGAGGAGGTTGACGTCCTGGTCCTCGCTCAAGTCCGCCACCAGTGGCGCCGACTTGACACGTGTCGCCAGCGTGTCCACGAGGCCGAGGACGTGGGCCCACGGCGGACGGTAGTGCTGGGTGTCCGGCACGCGGGCCTGTTGGCGTAGGTATGGGTCGTCGGTCCACGGCCCGGGCAGCGACAGCTCCCAGGCGACGGGTATGTACGCGGTGTCGATGCAGAGGAACGCGCCGTACCCCAGTTGGCAGTTCTGCGTGTGGTTGGAGGTCGGGTCGTAATGACGGTGTACGCCGACCGAGCGCTCACCGCGTTTGGGCAGGAAGGCCCGGCCGATGGTCCACGCGTGGGCCGGGCTGTGTCCTTCGGCCCAGGTGGCGAGTTCGTGGAGGACGGGCTCCCAGTTCCAGGGGCTCGCGTTGACGAACTGGCGCAGTGACTGCGCTGCGGCGGGGGAGGCCGAGATGGCGCGGGCGAGGCGACGAATGGACTTCTTGCCGGGCGTGGTGAGGAGCGCTTCCACGTAGGCATGGGCGCAGCGGCGCTGGTCGACCCGGGAAAGGTGCTTGAAGATCTGCGTGCAGAACGCTCTGAGATCCGGATCCTCGGTTAGTGGGACATAGGCATCCAGGACCGCCTCCCGCGTGTCAAGTCCGGAGTGATTCGCCATACTTCCCCCGTTTTCTCGAACGTCAGGCTTCTGGCTGAGTGGCATCGCTCGCGCGGTGCCCAGGTGAGCGATCGCCTGTCGCTCGAGCCGCTCGAAGACCGGCCACCCGGGTCGTGTCGAAGTGACGCTGTTTGGGCCAATGCGGGGGAGGGGGATGGACGGCCCTTCCCCGAGGATCGACAACAGGCAGTTACTCGGAGGTCAATTCGATGAGTTGGTCGGCGGCTGTGTTGTTGCCTTGGTCGGCGAGGCGGCGGAGTTCGTCGAGGTTGCCCTGTTCGGTGGCGAGTTCGATGAGTTGGTCGGCGGCTGTGTTGTTGCCTTGGTCGGCGAGGCGGCGGAGTTCGTCGAGGTCGCCTCGTTCGGTGGCGAGTTCGATGAGTTGG
>NZ_JBEYFS010000005.1:0-6150 GCF_040634475.1 Streptomyces sp. NPDC007095 | reverse complement strand
GTTGGTCGGCGGCTGTGTTGTTGCCTTGGTCGGCGAGGCGGCGGAGTTCGTCGAGGTCGCCTCGTTCGGTGGCGAGTTCGATGAGTTGATCGGTTGCGTCGGCGTCGCCTTTCGCGGCTCGTTCCCGCAGCGTGGACATGTCGGAGTTGGTCACGACGGAATCTCTTCCCATGGGTCTTGCCCTGGGCTGGGCGGCCCGGGCCTGGCGTCCCCCGGCACGGGGGCGTTTATTTGGTTGGAGTGGGCCGACTCGTCGACGCGCGGAGCTCGTCGCGATAGGTGTGCCACTCTTCCAGGAGTGCGGGCAGGCGCTCGGCGAGGAATTCGGCCAGCGCGATCATCTCCTCCAGGGGCGCGCGACGCTCCGGCGGAGCATCGGCGAGCAACTCCAGCCCCTCGCGAAACAGCGCCGCGTGTTCCTCGTGTACGGCGGAGTCGAAGTGCCGTGGCTGCTGACTCACCGGGTTTAGGCTCACACGGTCCACCCGCTCGCCTGCGACGCGTGTTCGCCGTGCCATCCGGTAGCCCTCGAGGAGCTTGACCGCGCCTGTGATGGCACTGCGGCTCGCCAGCAGTGCTTCGCTCAGCTCGTCGATCGTCTGCTGGGGCGGGTCGCAGACGAACAGGTACCCGAGCAGGCGGCCGGCCATCGGGGGAAAGCCGTACTGGCGGGCGTAGAAGCGGCCCAGGTGGTCGGCGAATATCAACTGCGTGTCATGTGGCACATGACCATGGTAGCAGCGATGGCTGAAATGGCACAAATTTGTGTCATCACGGTTTTTAGGGTTGGGATGCTGGCCTTTCGGCGGGGTCCGTGTGGTGGGTCCTGCCGGAGTCCGGTGGCGGTCGCCAGGGGGTGTGGCGTCAAGGAGCGGGTGGCGTCCCGCTGATGCGACGGGCCCGGCCCTCGCGGGCGGCGTGCCTTTCGCACTCGGACAGCATCCGCGGACGGATGTGGGGGTGCAAGGGGAGGTGATCCCCCATCGACCCCTTTGAGACAGCCGGGCGGGAGATCGATGCGGATGGCTCCGCTCCGGCGGGTGGCGGCGTGGGACCGGGCTGCGTGCTGCGAGGCGGTCAATCGCCGCACCTACTGCGGTTCTTCGACGACGACGGCTCCGGTGACAGCCCCCGGGTGAAAGGAAGAACCCCCTGCAGGATGTGGCCGGAACGTCAAGTTGCGACGCTGTATAAACATGCAAAAGTCGCAGCGGGCAACAGTGCGTTCCTTGCTGCTGCTGTGCCTGTTGGGTTTGACTGACGCCCAACCTCGAAGAGGACTGCCTCACTCTGCGAGTCGCATACTGGCCAGTCGGTGCATCCGGCCATGGCGGGGTTTAGTGGGAATGAGGACATCTGTCAGAGTGCTGTGCGGGCGTTTCGAATATGCCATTGATCGGGTATGGGATCCCTTGGGGTGAGTGAGACAATGACCGTTTCTATCGACCTTGAGAGCAACAGTTCACGGCGTTTCCTTCGACTTGACCACGGTCACATGGAGGCATGTTCATGAGCATTACCCGTAACATGAAGGCACCCGGAATTTCCATTCCCGCAAGGGCGCCGGCATCCGAGCATGGGAGCAGGCGGATTGCTCACGCCCCCGCGCAGGGAGGCGAGGTGTTAACGACACGGGTCGGCCTGCAGATACCGCCCGGTTTGAACTTCGAGACCTGGGAGCACGCCGGTCGTACACTGGCGGGAATCGTGGACTCGTCTTCCTGGTGGCTCGGTGACTGGCTCGTATACGGAAAGGACAATTATGCGGACCGGTACGAGCGGGGTATCCGTGCGGCCGGTCTCAAGTATCAGACGTTACGCAACTATGCCTGGGTCTCCCGGCGGTTTGAATTCGGACGTCGGCGCGCTCGGCTAAGCTTTCAGCACCACGCCGAAGTCGCCTCGCTCATGATGGACGCGCAGGAGCGCTGGCTGGACGAGGCCGAGCAGATGAATTGGACCACCAAGCAGCTGCGCCAGGCCGTCCAGAGTGCGCGTGAGGGTGAGGTGAACGGTGGTGAGCGTCCCCATGTCACCCGTCGCCTTGAGGTGCCCGACAACCGTTTCCGGCGGTGGCACAAAGCTGCGGAACATTCGGGTATCGACCTCGAGAAATGGGTCCTCGCGACGCTCGACGGCGAGGCGGAACGGACTTTGGAGAATCTGGAAACCCTTGCGGACCAGCCGGAGATCAGTGCCTGACCTGCTGCTCGCCGGGTCGGTCCCCACCCTGCGTCGGGACCGACCGGCCGTCGCCCCTGGCTACGGCAGCCGCCCCATGAGGTCGGCCGTTTCGCGGTGCAGGCTGCATTTGCGCTGGGCGAAGGACTGCCGTACGCGGTCGCGGATCTGGGGTTCTTGCTCCTGGCTGAGTTTGAACATGCCGTCGGCTCGGGACACTGTGATGCGGAACGCCCCCACGCCGGGGAGGATTTTGCGGAAATAGTCGACCGACCCCTCCATGTTCCAGTCGGTGCCGAATTCCTCCTCGAAGGCCCGGACCGTAGATCGAACGACGGTCAGCGTCTCCTCTTCGGATTCGATCTTCTCGATCACGCCGTGAACATGGACGGACGTGAAGTTCCACGTAGGCGCGGCCGGGATTTTCTGGTACACCGTCGGGGAGACATAGGCATGCGGGCCGGTGAAGGCGAGCAGCACCGAATCGCCGTCACGCAGCGCCGACCAATGGGGGTTCTGGGCATTCATGTGTCCGAGCAAAAGGCTGCCTGACAGATCCGCTGACCACTCGGCGGTCATGCCGGGATCCTGAATGACTGGGAGATGCGTGGCGAATGGCCCGCATTCGGCGGGGCCGTTGGTCGTCAGTAAGGCCAACGGGTTTCGACGGATCAGGTCAACCATCCACGTGGTGTTCGGTTCGCGATATGGGTCAGGTACAAACATGGCAGCCACCTTTCCTTTTGGTTTGCTTTCCTCACTTGGCGAACGGTAGCAGGTGGCCCGCCCGCCGGATCGGGTTATTGGTGTGTCCTGTCAGCGGGACATGATGGAGGTTACTCCGAGGCGGCTTTTTCCCTCTCTGTCATGCAATAGTCGGGCCGAGGCTGATATTGAAGGCTAGGAAAGCTTCTGCGGTCGAGCCCGTTTGCCGTTCGTGTCCGGCGGGCGCCACTGAATGGGGAGAGCTGATCACTTTGGACCACTCTTTGATTGCCGCCCGCTCCGGCGATGTCATCACCGGGGAAATGCTCGCGGGACTTGCCGTGATCCTCGCCGTGGCATTCCTCTTCGCCCGGCTTGCCAAGAGCATTCGGCAGCCCACGGTGATGGGGGAGATCATCGCCGGTCTTGCCCTGGGGCCGAGCCTGCTGGGCCTCTTGCCGGGAGACCCCGTCGAAGCGTTGTTCCCGGCGGACGCGCGGCCGATTCTTCAGGCGCTCTCGCAGCTCGGACTAGTCCTGTTCATGTTCGGCATCGGCTACGAACTGGACTTCGCCCGTCTCCGGGGGACCGGCCGCCGGGTCACCTTGGTCTCGCTCAGTTCCGTGGCGCTGCCGTTCGCGCTGGGGGCCGGGCTCGCCATTCTCCTGTTCCCCTGGTACGACAAGTCGCAGCTCAGTACCGATGGTGTGCTCGCCCCGGCGCTCTTCCTCGGGGCGGCGATGTCGATCACCGCGTTCCCGGTGTTGGCCCGGATCATCGCCGAAGGCGGCATGCAACGCAGCCGCATCGGCGCCATGGCGCTCGCATGCGCCGCCATCCAGGACTTCCTCGCTTGGTGCGTGCTGGCGGTGATCGTGGTCATCGCCACCGCGAGTGGACTGTGGCCGCTGGCACGGATGGTGCTGGAGTCTGGTCTGTTCCTGGTCATCCTCCTGTACGCCGTGCGTCCGGGGCTGCGTTGGCTGATGGCTCCGGAGCGGTCGTGGGCGGCCGGCAGCTCCCTCATCCACACCATCCTCGTCACCGGACTACTGGTGTCTGCCTGGGCGACCAACGAGATCGGTCTGCACGCGGTCTTCGGGGCCTTCGCCTTCGGCGCCGCGGTGCCTCGCGACCACATCGAGGCGCAGGCCCCTCAGGTCGCCGAGCGCATCGAGCAGACCAGTCTCTTCCTGCTGCCGGTCTTCTTCACCGTGACCGGGCTGTCGGTGGACCTCGGCGGGCTCGGTGGGCACGGTGTGATCATGACCGTCGCCGTCGTCCTGGTGGCGTGCGCGGGGAAGTTCGTCGGGGCCGCCGGTTCCGCACGCCTTTCCGGCGCCTCGGGAGCCGAGTCGATGATGCTCGGCGTGCTGCTCAATGCCCGAGGGCTCACCGAACTGGTCATCTTGAACGTGGGGCTGGGGCTCGGCGTGCTGGACAGCCGTCTGTTCAGCGCCATGGTCGTCATGGCGCTGGTCACCACGTTCATGACGGGACCGCTGCTTCAACGCCTCGGATTCCACGAGGAGCTCAGGCCACTGCCGGTTCCCAGGAAGAGCGCGGAGAAAGGTGTCTGACGCGAGGCCGATATTCACAGCGGCACGTCCCCGCGTCCTGACCGGCCAAGGATTCTCCGGCGTCCTGTCGGCGGGACAACGCGCCGTAATCGAAGGGCTCTTGAAAGGATTACGACAAGCGCCCTAGGTTGAGAGCGGGGCCGTCCTGCGGTGCGATTCAGAATTCATCTCTGCCCGGCCTCGCGAGAGTTTATGGCGTTTTCAAGCCGGACCCTCCGGGTGCAAGAGAATTGACCGATCACAATTGTGGCTGTCTGATGCGGCAGCGCTGGCGGGAGGTTTCCCATGGGTGCTCGTGAGACTGAAGTGTACGACGTGGTCGGAGTCGGGTTCGGGCCGTCCAATCTGTCGCTGGCTGTGGCTATCCAGGAGCACAATTCCAGCACCTCGGACAGGCCGCTCACGGCGGCCTTCTTCGAGCGGCAGGAGGCGTTCGGCTGGCACCGGAACATGCTGCTACCGGCCGCGACGATGCAGATACCCTTCCTGAAGGACATCGCCACCTTTCGCAACCCGGCCTCCCGCTACAGCTTCGTCGCTTATCTGCATGCATCTGGACGTCTGGCGGGATTTGTCAACAACCAGACTTTCTTTCCGACCCGGCGGGAGTTTCACCGGTACCTGGAGTGGGTGGCGGCGAACTTCACCGACCAGGTGTCCTACGGCTGCGAAGTTGTGGGGCTCCGGCTGTCCGGGCAGGGGACGGGGGCCGGGGCGCCCGCACACCTGGAGATCGAGGTGGCCGGGGGAGCGGGCCGGCAACGGAGCTCGGTCCGCGCACGCAATGTGGTCGTCTCGACCGGGTTGGTCCCGCGCATGCCCGAAGGGGTCCTCGGCGACGACCGGGTGTGGCACAGCTCGGAATTCCTCACGAGGTTCCGCGGGTTGAAGCCGGTCGACCTGAGGGCCGTGGCGGTCGTCGGGGCGGGCCAGAGCGCCGCCGAGATCACCCGGTTCGTCCACGACGCGGCTCCCCACGCGCAGGTGTACTCGGTCATCCCGTCCTACGGCTACGCCCTCGCCGATGACACTCCGTTCGCCAACCAGGTATTCGATCCGGCCGCGGTGGACGACTACTTCTTTGGCACGGACCGGGCTCGGCAGGCGTTCTGGGACTACCACAAGAACACCAACTACTCAGTCGTCGACGACGACGTCATCAGGGATCTCTACCGCCGCTCGTACGACGAGGAAGTGAACGGAGCCAGGCGATTGCACTTCCTCAATCTGACCCGGGTCGGCGAGGTCAAGCGCGCGGGTGACGAGACGCGCGTCCTGCTGATGAACGGTGAGAGGCGCGAACTGGAAGTCGACCTCTGTGTGTTCGCCACCGGCTACCACGGGATGGAGCCCGCCGGCGTGCTGGGCGATCTCGCCCCGTACTGCCTGCGCGACGAGGCCGGGCGCCTCCGGGTGGAGCGCGACTACCGTCTGGTGACTGGGCCCGAACTGCCCGGCGGCATCTACCTCCAGGGAGGAACCGAGCACACGCACGGACTGTCGTCGTCGCTGCTGTCCAACATCGCGGTGCGCAGCGGCGAGATTGCCGAGTCCATCGTCAGCCGTCACCGGATCGAGCGGGAGCTGGGCCAGGTGCACCCCGCCGAACCGGCGGGCAAGATCCGCTGAGGGGACTGCGTCCACGTACAAAGGGCGGGTGCGGGCGCTTCGAAGCGCCCGCACC